>JANOAM010000207.1:0-2219 GCA_031411215.1 Betaproteobacteria bacterium | reverse complement strand
CGCCGACAAAGCCGGTGTGGCCGTGACCGACCGTGGCTTCATCAACGTCGACATCCAGATGCGCACCAACGTGCCGCACATCTTCGCCATCGGCGACATCGTCGGCCAGCCCATGCTGGCCCACAAGGCGGTGCACGAAGCCCATGTGGCGGCTGAAGTGGCGGCGGGCGACAGCAAGGCGCAGTTCGACGCGCGTGTGATCCCCAGCGTCGCCTACACCGACCCCGAGGTGGCCTGGGTGGGCCTGACCGAGGACGAGGCCAAGGCCAAGGGCATCAAGGTCAAGAAGGGCCTGTTCCCGTGGACGGCGTCGGGACGCGCCATTGCCAACGGCCGCGACGAAGGTTTCACCAAGCTGCTCTTCGACGATTCGCCGGAAGCAGGGTCGCCAGGCGGCCCTGCGGGCCGGGGCCACGGCCGCATCCTGGGCGGTGGCATCGTCGGCACGCATGCCGGCGACATGATCGGCGAGGTGGCGCTGGCCATCGAGATGGGCGCGGACATGGTGGACATCGGCAAGACCATCCACCCGCACCCGACGCTGGGCGAGAGTATCGGCATGGCCGCCGAAGTGGCGCACGGCAGCTGCACCGACCTGCCGCCAGTGCGGCGTTAGAAGCTCAGGGCGCCGGTAAGCGCCCGTAGAGCCGGCCCAACTCGGCCAGCCGGTGTGCGTGCCAGGGATGGACCTGGGCCCACTGGAAGCGCCATCCCCACCAGCCGCTTTCCTGGCCGGGGTAGTTCATGCGGCATTCCGTGGGCAGGGCCAGCACGTCCTGCATGGGGTGCACGGTGGTGTCGGCGACGCTGGCCATCGCAGCGCGGATCAGCGTCCAGGGCATGTCGTGCCCATCGGTGGCCAGGTAGGCGCGTGCCAGGTGGCGTTCGTGGTCGGTGGCGGTGGCCCACCAGCCGGCAGCGGTGTCGTTGTCGTGCGTGCCGGTGTAGACGACCGTGTCCGGTTCGTGGTTGTGCGGCAGGAAACGGTCTGACGCGTCACCGGCAAAGGCGAACTGCAGGATGCGCATGCCGGGCAGGCCGAACTTCTTGCGCAGCGCGTCCACGTCGGGCGTGATGACACCCAGGTCCTCGGCAATGATGGGCATCGGCCCCAGCGCCTTGTTGATGGCCTTGAACAAGGCCTCACCCGGGCCCGGCTTCCATTCGCCCTTGACGGCGGTGGGTTCGCTGGCAGGGATCTCCCAGTAGCCGGCAAAACCACGGAAGTGGTCGATGCGCACGATGTCCACCAATTCAAAGGTTCGCCTGACGCGTTCCACCCACCAGGCAAAGCCGTCCTTGGCATGTGCAGCCCAGCGGTAAAGTGGGTTGCCCCAGCGCTGGCCGGTGGCGCTGAAGAAGTCGGGTGGCACGCCGGCCACCACCGTGGGCTTGCCCTTGTCGTCCAGTTCAAACAGGTGCTGGTTGGCCCAGACCTCGGCCGAGAGATACGCGATGAAGATGGGCGTGTCGCCAATGATCTGCACGCCCTTGCCGTTGGCGTAGGCCTTGAGCTTGGCCCACTGGCGGTAGAAGCGCCACTGGCAGAACTGCCAGAAGTGGATGCGCTGCGCGTGCTTTGTGCGTGCCGCGGCCAGCGCGGCCGGGACACGTTGGGCGAGGTCCGGCTCCCAGTCGCACCAGTCTTTCCAGTCGCGTTCTTCGCACAGGCTCATGAAGAGCGCGAAGTCGCCCAGCCAGGACGCGTGGTCCTTCCGGAAGGCCGCGAAGTCTTCGCGCTGCGCCACCGTGCCGCTGGCCGCGAACTTCAGCGCTGCACGGTGAAGACGCTCCATGCGGAAGGGGTGCACCACCGCGTAGTCCACCTTCGCAGGCGACAGGCCCGGCACGGGTACCAGGTCGGCGGCGTCCAGCCAGCCTTGTTCGTGCAACTCCGACAGGTCCACCATCAGCACGTTGCCCGCAAAGGCGCTGTTGCTCATGTAGGGCGAATTGCCCGGGCCGATGCCGGCCAGCGGCAGCAACTGCCACAGCTGCTGCCCCGCGGTCACCAGCCAGTCGACGAAGTGGTAGGCCTCGGGCCCGAAGTCACCGCTGCCGTGGGGGCCGGGAAGCGATGTGGGGTGCAGCAGAACGCCGCTGGCGCGGGGGAAGCGCATGGGGAAACCTCTTGGGATCTTCCGGTTCAGACCGGTCGGGTGTCGCGCAGCAGCACGACGCTGCGCGCGGGGAGGAGAAAGCTGCCCAGGCCTTCGCAG
>JANOAM010000206.1:0-24180 GCA_031411215.1 Betaproteobacteria bacterium | reverse complement strand
AGCGCAATGCCCAGCATCGACACACCGCTGATGAAAGAGATGAAGCCGTTGCGGCGGCCACTGCGACCGGCCCGCGTGTAACGCCAGCCGATCTGCCACTCGTAGGGCAAGTCCATGGGGAAGGCATGCTACCCGAGGGCTTGAATGGCCCCAGGGCAGGGCAGGGCCGTTGCGGCCGGCCCCGGATAATCCGGCGCCATGCACCTGATCGTTCCCTTCGCCGCGCCGTTGTCAGAGGCCGGGCGCGCCGCCGCGCAAACGATGGTGCTGCCGAATCTGGCCCGGCTGCTGGGCTTGCTGGACGCACAGGGCCGGGACGACGCCGACGAGTGGAGCTTGTCGCCGCCCCACGAACGTGCCCTGGCGCGTGCGCTTGGGCTGGCCGGTGCCGACGGCGCCATCCCCTGGGCCGCGCGCAACGCCCGTGCCGACGGTGTCGATGTCGGCGACCTGGCCTGGGGCCAGATCTCGCCCGTGCACTGGCACCTGGGCACCGAGCAGGTGAGCCTGGTCGACCCGGCGACGCTGATGCTGGATGAGACCACCTCACGCGACCTGCTGGACGCCGTGTGCGAACTCTTCACCGGTGACGGCTTCGTGCTGGCCTGGGGTGCGCCGCAGCGCTGGTACGCCGCTCACGAGAGCTTGGCCGAGCTGCCCACCGCCAGCCTGGACCGTGTGGTGGGCCGCAATGTCGACCGTTGGCTGGGCAGCGACCCGGCCGCACGCCGCTTGCGCCGGCTGCAGGCCGAGGTGCAGATGCTGCTGCACACGCACCCGCTGAATGCGGCGCGTGAAGCGCGCGGCCTGCTGCCTGTCAACAGCTTCTGGATAAGTGGTTGCGGCGTGGCGCAAACCGAGCAACCCGCGCCCGGCCTGATCGTTGATGAGCGTCTGCGCGCTCCGGCCCTGGCCGATGACTGGGCTGCCTGGGTCAAGGCTTGGGAAGTGCTGGATGCGTCCGCCATTGCCGCCTGCGCTGACACGCTGGGCCAGGGCGAATCCCTTCAGCTCACGCTGTGTGGTGAACGCGCCAGCGCCAGCTTCACCGCAGCAAAGCCTGGTGCCTGGCGCCGGCTGCGCACCCGCTGGCAAGCACCGGCCTGGCCCGCACTGATGGAAAGCCTTTGATGGAGTCCTTGTGATCCTGCAAACCCGTGACGTGCCACCGCGCGTGAGCTTCGTGCTGGAACAGTCGGGTGTGCACCCGCTGCTGGCGCGCCTGCTGGCTGCGCGGGGCGTGAAGACCGCGGACGAACTGGACGACAGTCTGTCCCGGCTGCTGTTGCCTTCGACCATGAAAGGCGCGGCCGAGGCTGCACATCTGCTGGCCGACGCCATCGCCGCGCAGCGCCGAATCAGCATCGTGGCTGACTACGACTGCGACGGTGCCACCGCATGCGCCGTCGCCTTGCGCGGCCTGACCATGTTGGGTGCCGCGGCCGACAGCGTGAACTACGTGGTGCCGGACCGCGCGGTGCACGGCTACGGCCTCACGCCCACCATCGTGGACCTGGCGATGGCGCAGAAGCCCGACTTGCTGGTGACCGTGGACAACGGCATCGCCAGCCTGGCCGGCGTGGCCCATGCACGCGCGCTGGGTCTGCAGGTGCTGGTGACCGACCACCACCTGCCGGCCGTGGACAGCGACGGCACGGTGACCCTGCCCGACGCGCATGTCATCGTGAACCCGAACCAGCCGGGCTGCCCTTTCGAGAGCAAGAGCATCGCCGGCGTCGGCGTCATGTTCTACGTGCTGCTCGCCACACGCGCCGAGTTGCGTCAGCGCGGTGTCTTCGACGCGCAGAGCCAACCCAAGCTGGACGCGCTGCTGGACCTGGTCGCCCTGGGCACCGTGGCCGACGTGGTGAAGCTGGACGCCAACAACCGCCGCCTGGTGGCGCAAGGCCTGAAGCGTGTGCGGGCAGGCCGCATGCAGCCCGGTGTGGCCGCGCTCTTCCACGCGGCGGGTCGTGACCCGGTACGTGCAGCGGGTTTCGATTTCGGCTTCGCGCTGGGCCCGCGCATCAACGCGGCGGGGCGCCTGTCGGACATGACCCTGGGCATTGAATGCCTGCGCACCGACGATGCCGGGCGCGCGGCAGAACTGGCCGCGCAGCTGGACGCCATCAACCGCGAACGGCGTGAGGTGGAAGGCCACATGCGCGAGCAGGCCGAACGCACGCTGGAACTGCTGATCCCGACTGAGGCTGATGCGCCATCAGCAGTGGCGCTGTTTGATGAGAGCTTCCACGAAGGTGTCGTCGGCATCGTGGCGGGCCGTGTGAAGGACCGACTGCACCGGCCCACCTTCGTTTTCGCGCGCGGTGCGGACGGGCAACTCAAGGGCTCCGGCCGCAGCATCCCGGGCTTCCACCTGCGCGACGCGCTGGACTTGGTGGCCAAACGCGAACCCGGGCTGCTCGCACGCTTCGGCGGCCATGCCATGGCCGCCGGCTGCACGCTGGCCGACCCCGCCGTGAACCGTTTTGCCGCCGCGCTGCAATTGGTGGCCGCCGAATGGCTGGACAAAGCCACGCTGACCCGCACGCTGCGCACCGACGGTCCGCTGGCGGCGGAATGGTTCAACCCGCAGACCGTGGCCTTGCTGGACGCGCAGGTCTGGGGACAGGGTTTTGAAGCTCCGGTGTTCTGCGACATGGTGGACGTGTTGCAACAGCGCCTGGTTGGTGAGAAACACCTGAAGCTGCGTGTGCGCCACGGCGGCGTGGAACGCGATGCGATCTGGTTCGGTCATACCGATTCGCTGCCCGCGGCGGCGCGTCTGGCCTACCGGGTGGCGGTGGACGAATGGAATGGGCGACAGCGTGTGCAGATGATGGTGGAGGCGGCACTGTGAACATCGTGAAGACCTGGCGCGGCTACGTGGCGCTGACGCTCTTGGGCTTGTCCTGGCCGGGCGCGCAAGCGCTCAGCACCGAGCCCGTGCTGAAAGGCCTGCAAGACCCCTGGGCCGTGGCCTTCCTCCCCGACGGTCGTTTGCTGCTGACGCAAAAGGGCGGGCAGTTGCTGATCGCGTCCGCAGACGGCAAGCTGTCCGCGCCGTTGGCCGGGCTGCCCGCCATCAGCGTCACTGGGCAATGCGGCCTGCTGGACGTCGTGCTGGACCCGCAGTTCGCCAGCAGCCAGCGGATTTTCTTCACCTTTGCCGAACCGGGCGAAGGTGGCAACAGCACCGCGGTGGGTCGGGCGCGGTTGGTGGGCGACAAGCTGGAAGACGTGCGGACGATCTTTGTGCAGAAGCCCAAGGTCAAGAGCGGCGCACACTGCGGCAGCCGCATCGTGTTCGACCGCCAGGGTCACCTGTGGGTGGGCTTGGGCGACCGCTTCAGCGAGAAGGACCGCGTGCAGGACCTGGGCAACCACCTGGGCAAGGTGATCCGCATCGACGCGGATGGCCGCGCACCGGCTGACAACCCCTTCGTGGGCCGCGACGGCGCGCTGCCGGAGATCTGGAGCCTGGGCCACCGCAACATCCAGGGTGCGGCCGTGCACCCGGTCACCGGTGAACTGTGGGCCAGCGAGCACGGCCCGCAAGGGGGCGACGAAGTGAACCGTGTGCAGGCGGGCCGCAACTACGGCTGGCCGCTGGTCACCTATGGCCGCAACTACGGCACGGGCACGCGCATCGGCGAAGAAGGGCCCAAGCCCGGCTTTGAGCAGCCGCTGCGCCACTGGGTGCCGCTGTCGGTGGCGCCCAGTGGCCTGGCCTTTGTCAGCAGTGACCGCTACCCGGCCTGGAAGGGCAACCTGCTGATGGGCACGTTGCGCGGTCAGGCGCTGATCCGCCTGACGCTGGACGGCAACAGCATCACCGGCGAAGAGCGCCTGCTGGAAAACATGGCGCGCCGCATCCGTGATGTGCGGCAGGCGCCCGATGGCTGGATCTACCTGCTCACCGATGGCAGCGACGCGCAGTTGCTGCGGCTCAAGCCCTGAGGCAACTCTGGCCACGACTCAGCGATCTGGGGATGCGCAAGGCAAAGTCAGTGGCGGATACTGAGCCGCTTCTGACCAACAGGAGATGCCCATGCCTTCGTCTTCTCCGCTGCGCGACGTGCCCCAGGCTGCAGTCGATCTGATCAAGGGTTTCGAAGGCATCCCCGACGGCGACCCGGCCACCGTCAACATTGATGCCTACCTGTGCCCGGCCGGTGTATGGACCATAGGCTGGGGCCATGCGCTCATGGACGGCGGCGCGCAGTTGAAGGGGCCTGAACACAAGCTGCGCGCACGCCAGCTGTACCCGGGTGGCATCACACGCGCCCAGGCCGAGACGCTGTTGCGTGCGGACTTGATCCCGCGGGCCGCGTCGGTCAGCAGCCTGCTGAAGGTGGCGGTCAACGACGCGCAGTTCGGTGCGCTGATCGCGCTGGTCTTCAATATCGGCGCGGCCAATCTGGGCGCGTCCACGCTGCTGCGCAAACTGAATGCCGGTGATGTGGCCGGTGCGGCTGATCAGTTCCTGGTCTGGGACAAGGCACGTGTCAACGGCGTGCTGCAGCCGCTGGCCGGCCTGACGCGCCGCCGCAAGGCCGAACGCGCGATGTTCCTGGGTCAGGACTGGCGCGCTGCAGCCGTCACACGCGGGCGTGTCTCGCTGGCCGTGCTGCCGGTGCCAGAGATGCCGGATGAAGACCGCAAGGCGGCCCGTGCAGCCAAAAAGGCCGTCAAGCCACGCGCCCGAACCACCACACCGAAAGCGCCGCTGCCGTCACGGACAGCAGCACGGAAAGCGCCGCGAACAGCGCGCTGATTTCGGTCTCTTTGCGCTCCACTACCATGCGGCTGGACAGACCTTCGTAGACCTTCTTCAGGTCTTCCGCGGTGCCGGCAAAGAAGTATTCGCCGTGGGTCAGGATGCTGATGTTCTTCAGCGTCTCTTCGTCCAGCCGCACACGCATGCTCCAGCCTTCGAAGCCGATGGTCTCGCCGTTGGTCGTGCCCACGCCCACGGTGTAGACGCGGATGCCGCGCTCGGCGGCCATCTTGGCGGCGTCCAGCGGGTCCGGGCCCGTGGTGCGCTGGCCGTCGGTCAGCATGATGATGGCGGCGCTGTTGTAGCTGCCCGGCTGCACGGGCGTGAAGGCCGGCTTGTCGGGCTTGCTGATGTCCTTGGGGCCGCCGGGGAAGTTGCGCTGGCCGGTGATGTGCTGGATCTCGATGCCGTGGTCCGGGAACAGCGTGGCCAGGCTCAGAATGATGCCGCTGCCGGTGGCGGTGCCACGCTGCAGCTGGAAACGGTCGATGGCGGCGATGACGTCGTCGCGGCTGGTGGTGGGCGCCTGCACCACCGCGGCCGTGCCGGCAAAGGACACCACGCCCACACGCACTTCGCGTGGCAGGTTGCGCACAAAGGATTTGGCTGCTTCCTGGCTGGCCACCAGGCGGTTGGGCTTGACGTCTTCGGCGCGCATGCTGCCGCTCACGTCCATGGCCAGCATGATGGTGCGCTCGGACAGCGGCAGCGTGATCACCGCCGTGGGCCGTGCCACGGCGAACAGGCCCGCAGCCACCGCCACCAGCATCAGCGCAGGTGGCACGTGGCGGCGCCAGCTGGGGCCCTTGCCCAGCGCCAGCTTGGCGATGTTGACGCTGGCCAGCCGCACGGTGGTCTGGCGCTTTTTCTTCAGCAGCCACAGGTACAGCAGCACCAGCAGCGGCACCAGGGCCAGCAGCCACAGCAGGGAAGGCCAGATGAAGCTCATGGGTGCAGTGTGTTCAGGCGGCCAGGGGGGTGGCGCGTTGCTGGCCGGCCGGTGCACGGCGCTGGGCCGGGGCGCGGGCACGCTGGCGGCGCAGGTCGGACAGACGCAGCAGCGCCTGCAGCAGGTCGTCGTCGGTGGCCAGTTCCACCACGTCGGCGCCAGACCGTGCCAGGCCTTCGATCAGCGCGCTTTCCTGGGCTTCGGCCTCGGCTTCATAGCGCGCGCGGAAGCCGGGGTCGGACGCGTCGATGAAGACCTGCTCACCGGTCTCCGCGTCCTGCACCGTGACCAGGCCCACGTCGGGCAGCGCCATTTCCAGCGGGTCCCACAGGCGCACGGCGACGACTTCATGGCGGCGTGCGAGCCGCGCCAGCGCGTCCTGCCAGCCCGGGGCGCTGATGAAGTCTGACAGCACAAAAACCAGTGAGCGGCGTTTGATCACGCCGTCGGCTGTGCGCAGCAGGTCGCCCAGTGCGGTGCCAGGCCCGGGCGCTGGTGACGGTGCGCGCATGCGTTGCAGCAGGCTCAGCACATGCGCACGCGAACTGCGTGGCGGCAGCACGGCGTCCACCTGCCGACCGTACAGCACGGCTCCGACGCGGTTGCCATGACGCGTGATGACACGGGCCAGCGTCGCGACGAAGCCCGTGGACACGGCCAGCTTGGTGGTGTCGCCGGAGCCAAAGTCCACGCTGGCGGACAGGTCCAGCAGGAACCACGCGGTCATGTCGCGGTCTTCCAGGAACTGGCGCACATAGGGCGTCTGCAGGCGCGCGGTGACGTTCCAGTCGATGTGGCGCACGTCGTCGTGGTGCTGGTATTCGCGCAAGTCCGCCAGATCGACACCACCGCCGCGGAACAGGGTGCGGTAGTCGCCTTGCAGCAGCCCGTCCAGGCGGCGGATGACGGTCCACTCCAGGCGCCTGAGCAGCGCGTCCGGGGTGGTGGCAACCGGTTCAGCCATGGCGATCAGTGAGCGGCGTGCGCCAAAGGTTTGTCGGGCTTGGGCAACTTTTTCAGCACCCGGTCGATCAAGGCATCGGCCGTGATGCCTTCGGCCAGCGCCTCGTAGCTCAGCACCAGGCGGTGGCGCAGCACGTCGGGCACCAGGTCGGTGATGTCTTCCGGCAGCACGTAGCGGCGGCCGCGCAGCATCGCCAGCGCCTTGCCGCCTTCCACCAAACCGATGGTGGCGCGCGGGCTGGCGCCGTAGGTGATGTACTTGGCCATGTCGGCCAGGTCGGCTTTCTCCGGCCGGCGCGTGGCACCCACCAGCTTCACCGCGTACTGCATCAGCGCCGGGTCGCAGAAGACGGCGCGGCATTCGCGCTGCAGGGCGGCCAGCTGGAAGGTGTCGGCCACCGGGCTCACGTCCACCGCGTCGCCGGTGACCCGTTCGACGATGACGAACTCTTCCTCTTCCGTCGGATAGTCGACCAGCACCTTCATCATGAAGCGGTCCACCTGCGCTTCGGGCAGCGGGTAGGTGCCTTCGGTCTCGATCGGGTTCTGCGTGGCCATCACCACAAAGGGGTCGGGCACCTTGTGGGATTCGCCGGCGATGGTGACCTGGCGCTCCTGCATCACTTCCAGCAGCGCACTCTGCACCTTGGCCGGCGCGCGGTTGATTTCGTCGGCCAGCAGCAGGTTCGCAAACACCGGGCCCAGGCTGGTGCCGAACTCACCCGTCTTCTGGTTGTAGATGCGCGTGCCGACCAGGTCCGCCGGCACCAGGTCGGGCGTGAACTGGATGCGCTTGAAGCTGCCGCGCACGGTGCGCGCCAGGGTCTTGACCGTCAGCGTCTTGGCCAGGCCCGGCACACCTTCCACCAGCAGGTGGCCTTGCGCGAGCATGGCAACCAGCACACGTTCCAGGAAACGGTCCTGGCCCACCACCACGCGTTTGACTTCGTAGAGGATGCGCTCCATCAGTGCGGCGGTGGATTCGGCTTGTGGTTCCATCGGTGCTTTCTTCAGAACGTTCAGAACGGCGGCATGCCCGCAGCGGCAGCGGCGTTTTCAATGGGTACGGCAAAGCCTATGCCGATGAAGGTGCGCTGCGGTCCGGGGTTGAGGATGGCGGTGACGATGCCCACCACCTGGCCGTCCATGGTCACCAGCGGCCCGCCGCTGTTGCCGGGGTTGGCGGCGGCGTCGAACTGGATCAGGTTGGACAGCAGTTTTTCACCGTCGGGCGCGCGGAAGGCGCGCTTCAAGCCTGACACCACGCCATAGCTCACCGAAGGGCCGATGCCAAAGGGGTGGCCGACCGCAATGACGTGGTCGCCTGGCTTCAGGTCGCCCGTGGAGCGCATGGTGGCGGCTTCCAGGTCGTCGGGCAGGCTCAGCGCCTTGAGCACCGCCAGGTCATTCTCGGGCTGGGCGCCGATCATCACGGCTTCGGTTTCGTGCCCGTTGGCAAAACGCACGCGGATCTTCTTGGCACCCCACACCACGTGCAGGTTGGTCAGGATGGTGCCGTTGTCGATGATCACCACGCCCGTGCCCAGGCTGCGTTCCATGGCGCGCTTTTCGGTGTTGGTGTCGCCGGTGTCTTCTTCGTCGGGCAGGCCCACCACACGCACGACCGACGGCAGGATGGCCTCGTAGGCCTTGGCGGCCTGCGACGGCAGGGGTTCGTTTTCCAGCGATTCGCGCACCGCAGCGTCGATGTCGTCCTGCGTGATGGCGCGGTGACCGGGCAGGAAGCGCAGGGCCAGCAGCATGAAGGCCAGCGCCAGCAGAGCGCCGGCCACGGCCCACAAGGCAGGGTGCATGCGTTGCAGGCGTGACGGCTGCGCGGGGACAGAAGCCGCGGGGGCTTCGGCAACTGGTTCCGCAGGCGCACCGGCCACGGGCTGCGCAGCCTGGCGGCGGGGAGAGCGGCTGTAGAGTGGTGCCTTCTTCATGCGTATGCGCACTGCGGGGCGCGCTGCGGGCAGTCCAAACCCACGGTATCACGTTGCGGCAGCACTTGCATGCCCTGGGGGCGCAGGGGCCGGGCTGGGCCATCATCACGGTGTGTGGACCGACACCCATTGCCATCTCGATGCGCCTGAATTCGATGCTGACCGCGACGGCGTGGTCGCACGCGGACGCGCCGCCGAGGTGACGCAACTGGTGATCCCGGCCGTCGCCGCCGCGCACTTTGACGGCGCGCGGATCCTGGCGCACCGGCACGGACTGGCCTATGCATTGGGCCTGCACCCGTTGTGGCTGGCAGGTGCCAGCGAAGCCGACCTGGACAGTCTGGCGCAGGCGCTGCAAACCCACCGCGACGACCCGCGCCTGGTGGCGGTGGGTGAGATCGGCCTGGACCATTTCGTGCCCGGGCTGGACCTGGCGCAGCAGGAGCGTTTCTACACGGCGCAACTGCGGCTGGCGCGCAACGCAGGGCTGCCGGTCATCCTGCATGTGCGGCGCTCGGCTGACGCCTTGCTGAAGGCGCTGCGCCGCATCGAGGTGCCGGGTGGCATCGCCCACGCCTTCAACGGCAGCCGCCAGCAGGCGGAACAGTTCATCGCGCTGGGCTTTCGCCTGGGCTTTGGCGGTGCCATGACATTTGACCGCGCGCTGCAGATCCGCGAGCTGGCGGCCACGCTGCCGGCCCACGCGCTGGTGCTGGAAACCGACGCGCCGGACATCCCGCCGCACTGGCTCTACCGCACGGCTGAACAGCGCGCGCAGCAGCCCGGCCAGGGCCGCAACGAGCCCGCCGAACTGCCGCGCATCGCGGCTGTGCTGGCGGCACTGCGCGGCCTGCCCCTGGACGAGCTGGCGGCGCTGACCACGTCCAACGCCCAGGCCGCCTTACCGCGGCTGGCCTTGCTGTGACTGAGCTGCTGCAAGGCCTGCCACCCGTCATCGCGCGGCACAGCCGCCTGGTCGTGCTGGGCAGTTTTCCGGGCGAAGCTTCGCTGCGCGCCCAGCAGTACTACGGCCACCCGCGCAACCACTTCTGGCCGCTGCTGTCGGCCATCTGGGGTGTGGACCTGGTGGCCTCGCCCTATGCAGCACGCATCGCCGAAGCGCGCCGCCGCGGCCTGGGCCTGTGGGACATCTACGCACGTTGCCGCCGCGAGGGCAGCCTGGACCAGGCCATAGAAGACGCCGAATTGAACAATCTGGCCAGCCTGCGCCGCCGTGCGCCAGGCCTGCAACTGGTCGCCCACAATGGCGGTGAATCGACGCGTGCCATGAAGCGGGTGTTGGCACTGGGTCTGCCCGTGCTGCGCCTGCCGTCCACCAGCCCGGCCAATGCCAGCTGGTCCTTTGACCGCAAGCTGGCCGCCTGGAGCGCCGCATTCCAGCAAGCCGGTATCGCCACCAGCACCGCCGCAGAAAGCATCGTTTGAAGAGAGAAGCGAAAAGAGAAGCCTTTGACCTGCCCGAGGTCACGCTGTCCGAGGAAGACGGCGTGCGCTACCTGCACCTGGGCACACCCTGGATCCAGGGCGGCATGCGCATCAAGTTGCCGCAGGTGGTGGAGATTGACTACGTGCAGCGCATGCTGGCCAGTCTGCTGTGGCTGCCCACTTTGGACTTGGGCGAGGGTCGCGCCGTGCAGCTGGGCCTGGGCGCTGGCGCGCTGACACGCTTCACGGCCGTGCAACTGCGCATGGAAACGACCGCGGTGGAAATCAACCCGCAGGTCATCCACGTCAACGCCACCTGGTTCCACCTGCCGCAGCAGGCCGAGGTGGTGCGCGGCGACGCGGCCGACTGGCTGGCCCAGGCCGATCCGCACAGCGTTCGGCTGCTGTTCGTGGACCTCTACGACCACGAAGCCGCCGCACCCGTGCTGGACGGCGAGGACTTCTACCGCGCCTGCCGTTCGGTCCTGGAAACAGGCGGGCTGATGAGCGTCAATTTGTTCGGTCGCCACGCCAGCTTCCGTGACAGCATCAAGCGCATCGCCGCCGCTTTTGGCGCCGACCAGGTCTGGAGCCTGCGCCCCACGCGCGAAGGCAACACCGTGGTTGTCGCCGGGCGTGGTGTGGTGGTGCCGGCGCGCGAGGAATTGACACAGCGTGCGGCGGTGATCGAACAGCGCTTCGGCAAACTCAATTTGCCTGCACGCAAATGGCTGCGCATGGTGCGGCCCTACAAACCTGAACCTTGATGAAAACCGCCGCTGCAAAGCTTGTCACCGCGCCCTACAAAGGGCGGCTGGAGTGGCCCATGCTGTTGCAGTGGCTGCGTGAAGATGGCTGGGTTGGCAGCGAAGACGCCGAACGCGTGACCGCGCGCTTCCGCGCCGGCCCGTCCAGCCTGCACCCGCTGGTGCGCCTGGGTGGCGCCGGCCTCACCAAGCGTGGCGCTGCGGACGGCAGCGGCGTGCCGCTGGACACCGAACTGCTGACCGAATGGCTGGCCGGCCGCTGCGGCCTGCCTTACCTGCGCATAGACCCCTTGCGCGTCGATGTGGGCCGTGTGGCCGACGTGATGAGCGTGCAGTACGCACAAAGCCGCCTGGCGCTGCCGGTGCAGGTGGGTGCGACCGAAGTCACCATCGCCACCGCCGAGCCCTTCGACACCGGCTGGCTCAGCGAGATCGAATCGCACACCCGCCGCAGCGTCAGGCTGGTGGTGGCCAACCCGGACGAGGTGCGCCGTTACACCACCGAGTTTTATGCCCTGGCGCGCAGCGTGCGCAACGCGCAGAAGTCGGGCGAAGTCGCCACCGGCGCCAGCTTTGAACAGCTGGTGGAACTGGGCAAGACCAGCAAGACCCTGGACGCCAACGACCAGGGTGTCGTGCAGGTGGTGGACTGGTTGTGGCAGTACGCCTTTGACCAGCGTGCCAGCGACATCCACCTGGAGCCGCGGCGCGACATGGGCGCCATCCGCTTCCGCATCGACGGTGTGCTGCACACCGTCTACCAGGTGCCGCTGGCGGTGATGGCGGCCATGACCAGCCGCATCAAGCTGCTGGGCCGGATGGACGTGGTGGAAAAGCGCCGCCCGCTGGACGGCCGCATCAAGACCCGCCGCCCCGAAGGCGCTGACGGCAAGCCCGGCGGCGAGGTGGAAATGCGCCTGTCCACGCTGCCCACGGCCTTTGGCGAAAAGATGGTCATGCGCATCTTTGACCCGCAGACCGTGGTCAAGGGCCTGCCCGCGCTGGGTTTTGGAGAACACGAAGGCCGCGCCTGGCAGGAACTGATCCGCCGGCCGCACGGCATCATCCTGGTCACCGGGCCCACGGGCAGCGGCAAGACCACCACGCTGTACAGCACGCTGAAGACGCTGGCCACGGAAGAGGTCAACGTCTGCACCATCGAAGACCCGATCGAGATGATCGAGCCGTCCTTCAACCAGACCCAGGTGCAGCAGCAACTGGACATGGGCTTTGCGGAAGGGCTGCGTGCGCTGATGCGGCAGGATCCGGACATCATCATGGTGGGTGAGATCCGCGACCTGGAAACCGCCGAGATGGCGATCCAGGCCGCGCTCACCGGCCACCTGGTGTTCAGCACGCTGCACACGAATGACGCCGTGGGCGCGGTGACACGGCTGGCGGACCTGGGTGTGCCCAGCTACCTGATCAGCGCCACCGTCATCGGCGTGCTGGCGCAGCGTCTGGTGCGCACCCTGTGCCCGGCCTGCAAGGTGCGCGACGAAGACACCAACCGCGAGGCGCTGGACGACTTTGCGCGGCCCTGGCGCTTGTCCGGCGGCGTGCGGGCCTACAAGCCTGTGGGTTGCCTGGAATGCCGCCACACCGGCTTCCGCGGCCGCGCGGGACTCTATGAACTGCTGCTGATGAACGACGCGGCGCGTGCCGCCGTGCATCCGAACCTGGACGCCGAAGCGCTGCGCCGGGTCGCGGTGAAGGAAGGCCTGCGCCCGCTGCGCCTGGCTGGTGGCATGAAGGTGGCGGAGGGTGTCACCACTCTGGCCGAAGTGCTGCGCAACACGCCAGGTCTGTCTTAGCAAGGGTTTGACCTGCCACGGGCTGGTTTCCTTACGTGGAAACCACAGCGGGGGCCCAGAGCCCGCTCCCTAGAATCCTTTGAGATCCCGCAATCTCGGAGGAGACCGCAGTTGAAGATCAAGAGCGAGAAGGACTTCTGGTCCGGCCTTATGTTCATCCTGGTGGGCGTCGCGTTCGCCTACGGTGCCACCAACTACAGCTTCGGCAGTTCCGCGCGGCCGGGCCCAGCCTACTTCCCCTTCGGCCTGGGTGTGCTCATGGCCCTGCTGGGCGGCATGATCCTCTTCAAGGCGCTGACCTTTGAAGTGGAAGGCGGCGACAAGATCGGCCCGTGGGCCTGGAAGCCGCTGGTCATGATCACGGCTACCGTGGCCATCTTCGGCTGGATGCTGCCGCACATGGGCATGGTCGTCGCGCTGCCGATCCTGGTGGTGGTGGCCGCGCTGGCGGGTGACGAGTTCCACTGGAAGGACGCGCTGATCAGTTCCGTCGTCCTCACGGCGGGCAGCTGGTTCATCTTCATCTGGGGCCTCAAGCTGACGATTCCGCTGTGGCCTTCGTTCATCACCGGCTGAGGCGGACACCATGGATCTCATCAACAACCTGATACTTGGCTTCGGCGTCGCGTTCACTTTCCAGAACCTCGCCTATGCCTTCGGTGGTGCTCTGCTGGGCACCCTGATCGGCGTGCTGCCGGGCCTGGGCCCGGTGGCCACCATCGCCATGCTGCTGCCCAGCATCTACGCGCTGGACGCCACGCCGGCACTGATCATGCTGGCCGGCATCTATTACGGCGCGCAGTACGGTGGTTCCACCACCGCCATCCTGATCAACGTACCCGGTGAATCCAGCTCGGTGGTGACGGCCATTGACGGCTACCAGATGGCCCGAAAAGGCCGCGCCGGTGCCGCACTGGCCGCGGCCGGCCTGGGCAGCTTCTTTGCGGGTTGCGTGGGCACCATCATCATCGCGGCCTTCGCGCCGCCGCTGACCGAACTGGCCTTCAAGTTCGGCCCGGCCGAATACTTCAGCCTGATGGTGCTGGGCCTGATCGGCGCCGTGGTGCTGGCGTCCGGTTCACTGGTCAAGGCGATCTGCATGATTGTGCTGGGACTGCTGCTCGGCCAGATCAACACCGACGTGATCTCGGGCGTGCCGCGCTACAGCTTCGACATCCCCGAACTGACCGACGGCATCGGCTTCGTGGCCATCGCCATGGGTGTCTTCGGCTTCGGTGAAATCATCACCAACCTGGGCCAACCCGCAGAACACCGCGAGGTCTTCACCAAAGACGTGAAGGGTCTGTGGCCGACCAAGAACGACTTCAAGATGGCCTGGCCAGCCGTGCTGCGTGGCACGGCGCTGGGCTCCATCCTGGGCGTGCTTCCTGGTGGCGGTGCGCTGCTGGCTTCCTTTGCCGCCTACACGGTCGAAAAGAAGACCCCGATGAAGCCCGGTGAAGTGCCCTTCGGCCAGGGCAACATCCGTGGCGTGGCTGGCCCTGAAAGCGCCAACAACGCCGGTGCGCAGACCAGCTTCATCCCCATGCTGACCCTGGGCATCCCGCCCAACGCCGTGATGGCGCTGATGGTGGGCGCGATGACCATCAAGGGCATCCAGCCCGGCCCGCAGGTGATGACGAGCAACCCGCAGCTGTTCTGGGGCCTGATCGCGTCCATGTGGGTCGGCAACCTGATGCTGATCATCCTGAACCTGCCGCTGATCGGCATCTGGATCAAGCTGCTGACGGTGCCCTACCGCTTCCTGTTCCCGGCCATCATGGTGTTCTGCTCCATCGGCTTGTACACGCTGAACAACAGCCCCTTCGACGTCTACATGGGCGCGATGTTCGCGGTGGTGGGCTACGCGTTCTACAAGCTGGGTTGCGAGCCGGCGCCGCTGCTGCTGGGCTTCATCCTGGGCCCCATGATGGAAGAGAACTTGCGACGCGCCTTGCTGCTGTCGCGCGGCGACTGGTTGACCTTCATGACGCGGCCGTTGTCGGCGGGCCTGTTGATCGCTGCAACGCTGATGATCGTGGTGGTGATGCTGCCGTCGATCAAGAACAAGCGACAAGAGGCGTTTCAAGACGCAGATTGAGACCGCGCCAGGTCTGAGAAGGGCCCCGCTTTGCGGGGCCTTCTTTTTTTTCCTTCACACTCGACGCATGCCCACGCCCGCCGCGCTCGCACCCCTGCACGGCCCCGTCTTCCGCGGCCTCTGGCTCGCCTGGCTGGCCGCCAACCTGACGATGTGGATGAACGACGTCGCGGCCGCCTGGCTGATGACGTCGCTCACCACCAGCCCGGTGATGGTGGCCCTGGTGCAGACAGCCAGCACACTGCCCGTCTTCCTGCTGGGCCTGCCCAGCGGCGCCATGGCCGACATCCTGGACCGCCGCCGCTACTTCGCCGCCACGCAGCTGTGGGTCAGCGCCAATGCGGTGGTGCTGGCCACCATGTCGCTGACCGGCCACCTCACCGCTGAATGGCTGCTGGTGCTGACCTTCAGCAACGGCATCGGCCTGGCCATGCGCTGGCCGGTGTTTGCGGCCATCGTGCCGCAGATCGTGCCGCGCAGCGAGCTGCCGGCGGCACTGGCGCTCAACGGCATCGCGATGAACCTGTCGCGGGTCATTGGCCCGGTGCTGGCGGGCGGCCTCCTGGCCGCCTTCAGCCCGGCGGCGGTGTTTGTGCTCAACACCTTCCTGGCGGCCGTGGCCACGGTGCTGATCCTGCGCTGGAAGCACACACCGCGCACCAGCGCGCTGCCCGGCGAGCGTTTCATCGGCGCCATGCGCGTGGGCCTGAACTACACCATGCAGTCGCCGCGGCTGAAGGTGATCCTGCTGCGCATCTTCCTGTTCTTCCTGCAGAGCACAGCCCTGGTGGCGCTGCTGCCGCTGGTGGCACGCAGCCTGCACGGCGGCGGGGCCGGCACCTTCACCGTGATGCTGTCCTGCGTGGGCGGTGGCGCCATCGTGGCGGCGCTGTACTTTCCGCGCTGGCGCCAGCGTTTCAACCGCGACCAGTTCGTGCGCGCAGGCACGCTGATCCATGCCGCGCTCAGTTGTCTCATCGTCACCGTGCCCGAGATCTGGGTGGCGCTGCCGGCCATGGTCCTGATCGGCATGGCCTGGATATCGGTCGCCAATTCACTGACCGTGGCCGCCCAGATCGCCATGCCCGACTGGGTGCGCGCGCGTGGCATGTCCATCTACCAGATGGCGCTGATGGGCGGCTCGGCCGCGGGCTCGCTGCTGTGGGGCTGGGCGGCGGGCTTCGTGGGCGTGAAGGGCGCGGTCATTGCCGCCGCGGTGTTTGGCGTGGGCGTGTGGCTGGCCACGCGCAAGCTGACCGTGGAAGGCGGCGCGGACATCGACTTCTCACCCGCGGCCACCCGCGTGGCGCCCGAACCGTCGGAGCAGATCGACCCCGAAGCCGGCCCCGTGATGGTGACGCTGGAATACCAGATCGACCCCAGCCGCGCCGATGCTTTTGCCGAGGTCATGCAGCGCACACGCCGCGCACGCCTGCGCCAGGGCGCGCTCAGCTGGGGCCTGTTCCGCGACGTGGCCAAGCCCGGTCACTACGTGGAGTACTTCGTCGACGAGAACTGGCTGGAGCACCAGCGCCGTCTGGAACGATTCAGCGCCTTCGACGCCGAACTGCGTGACCAGCGCATGGCCTTCCACCTGGGCAGCGAACCGCCGGTGCTGCACCGTTACGTCGCCGACAGCCACGTGCCGCCGCCCGGGCTGTAGGCCCGGCTGGCAGGTTTGCAAGGACCTGCTGCAAATGCCGCGAGCGGGGGCCGCCACAATCGGTGGACCCATTTCGCAGGCCACTTGCCATGACACAAGCCCAAGCTCATCCATTCGACTGGACCGCCGGCTACGCCAGCCAGCGCAGCCCCGTGTTCGCGCGCAACGTCGTCAGCACCTCGCACCCCCTGGCCGCACAGGCCGGCCTGCGCATGCTGCAGGCGGGTGGCAACGCGGTGGACGCGGCCATCGCCACGGCAGCGGTGATGACCATCGTCGAGCCCTGTTCCAACGGCTTGGGCTCGGACGCCTTCTGCATCCTGTGGGACGGCCAACAATTGCACGGCCTCAACGCCAGCGGCAGCGCGCCGCAGGCCTGGACGCCTGACTACTTCACCACCAGGTACGGCGCTGACGCGCAGACGCCACCCAAGCGCGGCTGGGACAGCGTCACGGTGCCGGGCGCCGTGTCGGCCTGGATGGCGCTGTCTTCGCGCTTCGGCAAGCTGCCCTTCGCGGACCTGCTGGCGCCGGCCATTGACACCGCCGAGCGCGGTTATGCGGTGCCGGTCATCGTGCAGCAGAAATGGACCAATGCAGCTGCGCTGCTGGAGATCACCGAGCAGCCCGGTTTTGCGCAAGCCTTCCTTCGCGGCGCCGGCCCCAAAGGCGTTCCGCACGTGGGCGAGTTGTTCCGCTTCACCGAAGCCGCGCGCGCGCTGCGCCTGATAGCCGAAACCAAGGGCGAAGCCTTCTACCGCGGTGAGGTGGCCGCAGCCATCGCCGCCCACGCCGCCGCGAACGGCGGCGCGCTGACAGCGGCAGACATGGCGGCCTACCAGCCCGAGTGGGTCACACCCATCGCGCAGGACTACCGCGGCTACACGCTGCACGAGATCCCGCCCAACGGGCAGGGCATCGCGGCGCTCATCGCGGTGGGCATCCTGACGCACTTCGATCTGGCCGCATTGAAGGTGGACAGCGCCGCCAGCCAGCACCTGCAGATCGAGGCCATGAAGCTGGCCTTCGCCGACGTCTACCGTTATGTGGCCGAGCCGCGTGCCATGACGCTGACGCCGGCGCAGATGCTGGACCCGGCGTATCTCGCCGGCCGAGCGAAGCTGATCGACACGAACCGCGCCCAGGACTTCGGCCCCGGCCATGGCCCCAAGGGCGGCACCATTTACCTGAGCACGGCCGACGCCACCGGCATGATGGTCAGCTTCATCCAGAGCAACTACATGGGCTTCGGCTCCGGTGTCGTGGTGCCGGGTTACGGCGTGAGCCTGCAGAACCGTGGCCACGGCTTCACGCTGGACCGCTCGCGCGAAAACGTCGTTGGGCCGGGCAAGCGGCCCTTCCAGACCATCATCCCGGCCTTCCTGACCCAGGCTGGCCGCCCGGTGATGAGCTTTGGGGTGATGGGCGGCGACATGCAGCCGCAGGCCCACATGCAGACCTTGGTGCGCATGCTGGACTACAAGCAACAGCCGCAGGCCGCCTGCGACGCGCCACGCTGGCGTTTCAATGCCGGCATGGTCAACCTGGAACCGGGCTTCAACCCGGCGGCCGCGCAGACACTGGCCGACATGGGCCACCGCATCGCGCCCTTCACCGACAGCTACCAGGACTACGGCGCCGGCCAGTTCATCTGGCGCCTGGACGAAGGCCGCGGTGACGCGTCGGTGCAAGGTTATGCCGCCGCCAGCGACCCCCGCCGTGACGGCCAAGCCGCCGGCTACTGACCTGCGCGGCGCGGGGGCAGGCCTCGCGTTGGCCGCCACCGGCTCCATCGCGTTCAGCGGCAAGGCCATCATCGTCAAGCTGGCCTACCGGCATGGTGTGGACGCGGTGACGCTGATCATGTTCCGCATGCTGTTTGCGCTGCCGTTGTTCCTGGCCCTGGCCTGGTGGGCCGGGCTTGGCAAGGAACCGCTGACTCGGCATGACTACAAGGTGGTAGCCGGCCTGGGTTTCAGCGGCTACTACCTGGCCAGCTTTCTGGATTTCGCGGGCTTGCAGTACATCAGCGCCAGCCTGGAGCGGCTGATCCTGTACCTCAACCCCACGCTGGTGCTGGCCCTGAGCGTGCTGCTGTTCAAGCAGCGCGTGTCCTGGCAGCGTTTGGCGGCGCTGGCGCTCAGCTATGCCGGTGTGCTGGCGGTGTTCGGGCACGAGGCTCGCATGACCGGGGTGAACTCCGCGCTCGGCGCGGCGCTGGTGTTTGGCAGCGCGGTGTCCTATGCGGTGTACCTGGTCTACAGCCAGGCGCATGTCAAGCGCCTTGGGGCGCTGCGGCTGACGGGCTGGGCCACGTCGGTGGCCTGCGTGCTGTGCATCGTGCAGTTCTTGGTCGTCAAGCCGCTGGCCGCCGCCGACGTGGCGCCTGCGGTGCTGTGGTTGTCGCTGCTGAACGCCACGCTGTGCACCTTTGCGCCAGTCATCATGGTGATGCTGGCCATCGAACGGGTTGGCGCCACGGTCACCGCGCAGACGGGCATGATCGGGCCGATATCGACCATCGCGATGGGTGTGCTGATCCTGGGCGAGCCGCTGAACGTGTGGGTGGGCGTCGGTACGCTGCTGGTCTTGTCGGGTGTCTGGCTGTTGGCCAAGGCCCGCTGAATTGAAGAAGAGGAGAACCAAACCATGGATCTGGGCATTCAAGGCAAGTGGGCGCTGGTCTGTGCGGCCAGCAAGGGCTTGGGCAAGGGCTGTGCGCAGGCGCTGGTGCTGGATGGCGTCAACGTGGTCATCACCGCTCGTGGTGCGGAAGCGCTGGAAGCCACGGCCGCCGAACTGCGCGCGCTGAACCCGGCCGTGCAGGTGCGCGCGGTGGCGGGTGACATCACCACGCCCGAAGGCCGCGCGGCTGCGCTGGCCGCTGCGCCCCAGGTGGACATCCTCATCAACAACGCCGGTGGCCCGCCGCCCGGTGACTTCCGCGACTGGGACCGAGACGCCTGGATCAAGGCACTGGACGCCAACATGCTGACGCCCATCGAACTGATCAAGGCCACGGTGGACGGCATGGCCGAACGTGGCTTTGGCCGGGTGGTCAACATCACCTCGGGTTCGGTGAAAGCGCCCATCGACACGCTGGGCTTGTCCAACGGCGCACGTTCGGGCCTGACGGGCTTTGTCGCCGGCACGGCGCGCCAGGCCAAGCTGGCTTCACGCGGCGTCACGATCAACGGCCTGCTGCCCGGCACCTTTGACACTGACCGCCTGCGCTCGGGCTTCAACAGCGCGGCCGCCAAGTCGGGCCAGCCCGTGGACGCCGTGCGGGACGCACGCCGCAAGACAGTGCCTGCGCAGCGTTTCGGCACGGCGGAGGAATTCGGCGCGGCCTGCGCCTTCCTCTGCAGCGTGCACGCCGGCTACATCACCGGCCAGAACATCCTGATGGACGGCGGCGCCTACCCCGGCACTTTTTGAAGCGCGGGTCTCGGCACGCTGACCGCGATGCCGCCCACGATCAGCAGGAAGGCCACGGCGTGGAACGGCTGCGGTGAATCGCCCAGCACCAGCGTGGACAGCAGCGCCGCGAACAACGGCGTCAGGTTGTTGAAGAAGGCCGCCAGCGTGGGCCCGCCCTGGGCCACACCCAAGCCCCAGCAGCGGTAGGCCACGATGCTGGCGCCCAGCGACACGTAGACCAGGCCGGCGGCCACACCCCAACTCCACTTGATGGGCGCCGCGCCGGTCAGCTGTTCACCCGCGGTGAAGAGGCCCGCCGCGGCCACACCGAAGAGCGTCTGCACCAGCAGGAAGCCGGCCCAATCCCAGTCAGGTCGCTCAGAGCCGCGCATGTGCGCCGGTGGCCGCACCAGCAGCCAGCTGTAGAAGGCCCAGCCGATGATGGCGACCAGGATGAAGATGTCCCCCGGCACCAGGTGCACCGCCAGCAGCGATTGCAGGGACCCGCGGCCGATGACCGTCAGCACACCCGCCAGCCCCAGCGCCGCGCCGGCCAGTTGCCGGCCGCTGGGCTTTTCGCCAAAGAAGAGCGCGCCCACGGCCAGCATCCACACCGGCATGCTGGACGCCACCAGCGTCACGTTGATGGCGGACGACGTGGTCAGCGCCAGGTACTGCAGCGAGTTGAAGGCGCCGACGCCCAGCACGCCAATGGTCAGCAGGTAGGGCCAGCGCGCGGTGATGCGCGACAGCGGCTTCAGCGCCCGCCAGCACAGTGGCAGCAGGATCAGCGCCACCAGCGCCCAGCGCATCAGGTTCAGTGTCAGCGGCGGCACCTGGCCGGCCATCAGTCTGCCCACCACGGCGTTGCCGGCCCACATCAGCGGCGGCAGCGTCATCAGGGCGGCAAGGCGGGGCGTCAGGGTCATGAAGTGGCCAAGGCGCGAGCCGTCAAAGCGCGGGCATGGCGTGGCCGCAGTTCCAGCAGGTTTCGAAAGGGCCTTCAACGATCTCGCGGCAGCCCGGGCAGGCCCAGTGACGGTTCGGCAGGTGGCGCCATTCGGCCAAGAGGCGCGTGGCGGTGTCGAACTGCGCGTCGTCCTGCAGCCAGATCTCTGGCAGAGACTGGTCTGGCGGCAGTTCACCGGCAATGCTGCTGGCCCAGGCCCGCTGCACGGTGGCGGCCACGCCCACACCGCTGAGCATGTCGGCCCACAGCGTGGCCAGGGCGAGGTTGGGAGCTTGTTGCAGGCGCTTCATGGGGATGAGCCGATGGTGCCATGCGCGCGCATGGCCGCGAGGCTGCACGGCGCGCTCGCATCGCTTAACCTCGCGCCCCGATCTCATCACACAGCCCACCGGAGTAGCCATGCCCCGCGCCATCCAGATCACCGCCTACGGCGGCCCCGAACAGATGCAACTGGTCGACCTGCCGGTGGGTGACCCCGGCCCGGGCGAGATCCGCATCCGCCACCAGGCCAGCGGCCTGAACTACATCGACGTCTACCAGCGCACGGGCCTCTACGCCAACCCGCTGCCGCTGACCCTGGGCATGGAAGGTGCCGGCATCGTGGAAGCGGTGGGCGAGGGCGTCACGCACCTGAAAGCCGGCGACCGTGCCGCCTACGCCAGCAACCCGCCCGGCAGCTACAGCGAAGCACGTGTGATGCCGGCGAAGAACGTGGTCAAGCTGCCCGATGGCATCGCCTTCGACACCGCCGCCGGCATGATGCTGAAGGGCCTGACGGCGCAGTACCTGCTGAGGCGCACGCTGCCCGTGCAGGGCCTGCAGGCGGGTGACCACGTGCTGTTCCACGCCGCCGCTGGTGGCGTCGGCCTGATCGCCTGCCAGTGGGCCAAGGCGCTGGGCCTGCAGCTGATAGGCACGGCCGGCAGCGCGGCCAAGTGCGAACTGGCCAAGGCGCATGGCGCGGCCCATGTCATCGACTACAGCCAAGAAGACTTCGTCGCGCGGGTCAAGGACATCACGGGCGGCAAGGGCGTCAAGGTGGTCTATGACTCGGTGGGCAAGGACACCTGGGAAGGCAGCCTGAGCTGCCTGCGGCCCTTCGGCCTGATGGCCAGCTTCGGCAACGCCAGTGGCCCCGTGCCGCCCTTCGCGCCGGGCATCCTGGGTGCCAAGGGCAGCCTGTACGTGACGCGCCAGACCCTCTTCACGCACATCGCCACACGGGAAGCCAACCAGGAAATGGCCGACGACCTGTTCAGCGTGGTGCTGAGCGGCGCCGTGAAAATCCGCATCGACCAGCGTTACCCGCTGGCCGACGTGGCCCAGGCGCACCGCGACCTGGAAGCGCGCAAGACCACGGGCTCGACGGTGCTGGTGATCTGAACGACCGCACGGCCAGCCAAGAAAAAGGGCCCGCTGCTGCGGGCCCTTTTTTTCGTCTAGTGGGGAGAAATTACTTGCCGCCCCATTTGTAGTCGGTCTTGGCTTTCGTCCGCATTTCTTCGCGGAACTGCTGCATCTTCACCTGTTCCAGGCGCTGCTTGATCTGGGCCTTCACGTCCTCGAAGGCCGGGAAGCTGGCTTCTCGCGTGTCGTCCAGGCGGATGATGTGGAAGCCGAACTGGGTCTTCACCGGCACGGGGGTCATCTCACCCTTTTTCAGCTTGGACATGGCCTCGCCGAATTCGGGTACATAACTCTCAGGCTTGGCGAAGTCCAAGTCGCCGCCGTTGGCGCCGGAGCCCGGGTCCTTGCTGCTCTTCTTGGCCAGTTCCTCAAAGCTGGCGCCGCCCTTGATCTGGGCGATCAGGGCCTTGGCTTCGTCTTCGCTTTCCACCAGGATGTGGCGGGCGCGGTATTCGGTGCCGGTGGACTGGGCCTTGAACTTGTCGTACTCACCCTTGGCGGCGTCGTCGGTGACGGGGTTCTTGCGGCTGTACTCGGCAAACAGTTCGCGGATCAAGAGGGTTTGGCGAGCCAGTTCCATCTGGGCGCGGAAGTCAGCGTTGGCGGCCAGGCCGCGCTTTTCGGCTTCTTGCTGGAAGATTTCGCGCAGCACGACTTCGTCGCGCGCCTGCTGTGCCAGTTCGGGCGTGACCTGTTGGCCCGCCTTCTGGGCTTGCGCCAGCAGCGTGTCCAGGCGCGCCTTGGGCAAGGCCTTGCCGTTGACGATGGCGATGTTCTGGGCGCTGGCGGCCAGGGGCAGCAGCAGGGCGGCCACGGCAGCGAGCAGGGCCACGCGGGCAGGGGACTTCAGCTTCATGTGAACTTGGGCTTTCTTGGGAGGGGCTGCCGAGTGGGCAGGGAGGACAGCGGGGCCGTCAAGGCGGTATTCAGGACCGCACCCGGAAGGTGTCAGCCCTCACCGGGTGCCTGGGCCACGATGGCCAGCGCGTGGACACCCTGGTCAGCCAAGGAGCCCAGAGCATCATACACAAGGCGGTGTCGGGCCAGCCGGTTCAGCCCGGCGAAACGGCCGCTGCGGACACGCACGGTGAAGTGCCGTCCTTCGCGCGCGCCAGCGTGACCGGCATGCAGGTGGCTGTCGTCCTGGACCTCCACGTCCGCAGGCGCCAGCGCCACCAGCAGACGCTGGTGCATCTCGTCGGCGGTCATTCCTTGCCAGGCTTGAAGTCGATGGAGGCGCTGTTGATGCAGAAGCGCTCGCCGGTGGGTTCCGGGCCGTCGGGGAAAACGTGGCCCAGGTGGCTGCCGCACTTGTTGCAGCGCACCTCCACACGCACCATGCCGTGGCTCTTGTCGACGATGCGTTCCACCACCTCGCTGTTGACCGGCTCCCAGTAGCTGGGCCAGCCGCAGCCGGCGTCGAACTTGGTGCCGCTCTCGAACAAGGGGGTGCCGCAGCCCACGCACAGGTACTTGCCGTCCTGGAAGTGGTCCCAGTACTTGCCGCTGAAGGCGCGTTCGGTGGCGGCGTGGCGCGCCACCTCGTACTGCATGCGGTCCAGTTGCTCGCGCCATTCGGCGTCACTCTTGCGGACGGGGTAGCGGGGGTCGTCGTGTTCGTGTGCGCTCATGATGCAAGTCGGTTTGGAAGTGCTCTCAGGGGTGTTTCCCAAAACGGGGTCGGCGGCATTGTCCTGCCCTTACACGACATCTTGCGCGCGTGGTCTTGGTTTTCTGTCCCGGTCGCGACAGCGCCTTCGGGGTAGTCCCTGACGGCAAGGGCCATGCACTTCCGCTACCTTCTCGCGGTTTCGCATCGCCTTTCGAGAATCACCGGAGACAAGACCATGAAATTCACGTACCGCCTGTTCGGCATCACGATCGCGGCTTCTGCAGCCTTGGGTTCCGGATTGGCCTTCGCGCAGGCCCCGGCGCAGCCTGCAAAGCCCGCGGC
>JANOAM010000205.1:0-3953 GCA_031411215.1 Betaproteobacteria bacterium | reverse complement strand
CACGACGCCATCGCCAGCGACATCACCGCGGCCAAGCCCGCACTGACGGCCGCACAGGCGCTGGTGCAAGCCGAGCGCTGCCACTACTGCCACGACGCGCCCTGTGTCACCGCGTGTCCCACAGGCATTGACATCCCCTCGTTCATCGCCCGCATCGCACAGGGCAACCTGCGCGGTGCAGCGTCGGCGATCCTGGAAGCCAACCCGCTGGGCGGCATGTGCGCACGGGTCTGTCCCACTGAAGTGCTGTGCGAAGGCGCCTGCGTGCGCCACACGCTGGAAGACAAGCCGGTGGAGATCGGCCTCTTGCAGCGCCACGCCACCGACGCGCTGTTCGCCAAGCCCGGTAAGCCGCTGTTCACACGCGCAGCGTCGAGCGGAAAGCGCGTGGCGGTGGTGGGTGCCGGCCCGGCAGGCCTGGCCTGCGCGCATGGCCTGGCGCGCGAAGGGCACGACGTGGTGATCTTTGAGGCGCGTGCCAAGGGTGGCGGGCTCAATGAATACGGCATCGCGTCGTACAAGGCCACCGGCGGCTTCGCACAGGCTGAACTGGACTGGTTGCTGTCGATTGGCGGCATCGAACTGCGCACGGGTGTGGCGCTGGGCCGCGAGATCACGCTCGACGGTCTTTGCGCCGATTTCGACGCCGTGTTCCTGGGCCTGGGCCTGGCGGGTGTCAACACGCTGGCTGTGCCCGAGCCGGCCGCCGCGGGCCTGTCCGACGCGGTGGACTTCATCGCCGAATTGCGCCAGGCGTCGGACCTGTCGGCGGTGCCGGTCGGCCGCCACGTGGTGGTGATCGGCGGCGGCATGACGGCGGTGGATGCCGCGGTGCAGTCCAAGCTGCTCGGCGCCGAGACCGCCACCATCGTCTACCGCCGCGGACCCGAGTCGATGCCCGCGTCGGCGCACGAACAGGCCTGGGCGCAGACACACGGCGTGCTGATCCGCCACTGGGCCGCGCCTGAGGCGGTGCTGGCCGAAGGCGGACAAGTGACCGGTGCGCGCTTCGCAGCCACCAAGCTGGAAGGCGGCAAGCTCATCAGCACCGGCGAGACCTTCACGTTGCAGGCAGACCGTGTGCTGCGCGCCATCGGCCAGACCTTTGTCGCCGCGCCGGTTGGTGCAGCCATCCGCCTGGAGCAAGGTCGCATCGCCACCGACGCCGAAGGCCGCACCAGCATTCCGGGCGTCTGGGCCGGCGGCGACTGCCGCGCAGGCGGGCGGGACCTCACAGTGGAGGCGGTGGAGCACGGCAAGGTGGCGGCGCGGTCGATCGACGCGGCATTGCGCCAGGTGGCGTCGTGAGTGCTGCGCGTCGCGGCCCCTGCCAGGCAGCGCCCGCCGCTCAATCACCGGCGGTGGCGTTCGGGTGGACGACAACCCTCGGTTCGGCAAAGGTGTGGGCGGGTGGGCGGTGGCGCGCATATGCGCAGCCGAGGAGCGCAGGAGTTCCGGCCTGCGCGCGTACTCGTGCGCTTCGTCATCTGACTCACGGCGTCTGTTTGAGCGCAGTGAACGAAGTGAACGTAGCGAGTTACGCCGTGGGGCCGGGACTCCGAGCACCGCAGGGCACCCCGAAGGGGCAAGCATCTAAGCGCCACCGCCCACCCGCCCACGCCTTTGCTCGCGCCAATGCTGGAACGCAACACACGGGAGCCGCGACATGGCCGACCTGACGACAAGCTTCATCGGCATCAAGAGCCCCAACCCCTTCTGGCTGGCCAGTGCGCCACCGACCGACAAGGCCTACAACGTCAACCGCGCTTTCGAGGCCGGCTGGGGCGGCGTGGTGTGGAAGACGCTGGGCGAGGAAGGCCCGCCCATCGTCAACGTCAGCGGCCCGCGTTACGGCGCTTTGCGCGGCATTGACGGGCGGGTGCTCGGCTTCAACAACATCGAGCTCATCACCGACCGTCCGCTCAAGGTCAACCTGGACGAGATACGCGAGGTCAAGCGCCTGTGGCCCGACCGTGCGCTGGTGGTGAGCCTGATGGTGCCGTGCGAAGAACGCGCATGGAAGACCGTGCTGCCCATGGTGGAAGACACGGGTGCGGATGGCGTCGAGCTCAATTTCGGCTGCCCCCATGGCATGAGCGAACGCGGCATGGGCGCGGCGGTGGGGCAGGTACCCGAATACATCCAGATGGTCACCGCCTGGTGCAAGGAAACGACCCGGTTGCCGGTGATCGTGAAGCTCACGCCCAACATCACCGACATCCGCCAGCCGGCGCGCGCCGCCAAGGCGGGCGGTGCCGATGCGGTGAGCCTGATCAACACGGTCAGCTCGATCATGGGTGTGGACCTGGACCGCCTGACCATGAGCCCGGCCATCGCCGGCATGGGCTCGCACGGTGGTTACTGCGGCCCCGCAGTCAAGCCCATCGCGTTGAACATGGTGGCCGAGATCGGGCGCGACGCTGCGACGCGTGGCTTGCCAATCTCCGGCATCGGCGGCATCAGCACCTGGCGCGACGCGGCCGAGTACATCGCTCTGGGCTGCGGCAACGTGCAGGTGTGCACTGCCGCCATGGTCTACGGCTTCAAGATCGTGCAGGAGATGATCGACGGCCTGTCCAACTACATGGATGACAAGGGCCACGCCAGCATCGATTCCTTCCGCGGCCGCGCGCTGCCCACGGTCACCGACTGGCAGCACCTGAACCTGGCCTACACCGAGAAGGCGGTGATCGACCAGGACCTGTGCATCCGGTGCGGCCGCTGCCACATCGCCTGCGAGGACACGTCGCACCAGGCCATCACCGCCAGCAAGGACGGCAAGCGCCACTTCGAAATCATCGAAAGCGAATGTGTCGGCTGCAACCTGTGCACCAGCGTGTGCCCGGTGCCGCAGTGCATCACGATGCAGGCATTGCCGCCGGGCACGATAGACCGCCGCACCGGCCAGGCGGTGCAGGCCGTCCCGCTGCCCTGGACGCAGCACCCGAACAACCCGGTGCGCCAGGCCTGATCCGGCGCATCATTCACGTTTCATTCTCCAGGAGGCTCCGAGCATGACCAGCCCCGCCATCCTCATCCGCGGCGGCACGGTGGTGAACACCGACCGCGAACACAAGGCCGATGTTCTCTGCGTCGGCGGCAAGGTGGCCGCCATCGGCGCTGCCGCTGCCACGCAGGCCCCGGCCGGCACGCTGACGCTGGACGCGTCAGGCCAGTACGTGATGCCCGGCGGCATCGACCCGCACACCCACATGCAACTGCCCTTCATGGGCACGGTGGCCGCCGACGATTTCTTCAGCGGCACGGCCGCGGGCCTGTCGGGCGGTACCACCAGCATCATCGACTTCGTGATCCCCGACCCGCAGCAGCGCCTGATGGACGCGTTCCAGATGTGGCGCGGCTGGGCCGAGAAGTCGGCCGCCGACTACGGCTTCCACGTCGCCGTCACCTGGTGGAGCGACAGCGTGCATGCCGACATGGGCGCATTGGTGAAGGACGAAGGCGTCAACAGCTTCAAGCACTTCATGGCCTACAAGAACGCCATCATGTGCGACGACGAAACGCTGGTGAACAGCTTCAAGCGCGCGCTGGAACTCGGCGCCATGCCCACCGTGCACGCCGAGAATGGCGAACTCGTCTACTTGCTGCAGCAGGAAGTGCTGAAGATGGGCATCACGGGTCCGGAAGGCCACCCGCTGAGCCGGCCGCCGATGGTGGAAGGCGAAGCCGCCAACCGTGCCATCGCCATTGCCGACGTGCTGGGCGTGCCGATCTACATCGTCCACGTCTCGTGCATCGAGTCGGCCGAGGCGATCGCCCGCGCCCGCGCACGCGGCCAACGCGTCTACGGCGAAGTGCTCGCCGGCCACCTGCTGATCGACGACAGCGTCTATCGCGACCCCGATTTCGCGAAAGCCGCCGCCTACGTGATGAGCCCGCCCTTCCGTCCGAAGGGACACCAGGAAGCGCTGTGGCGCGGCCTGCAATCGGGG
>JANOAM010000204.1:0-3129 GCA_031411215.1 Betaproteobacteria bacterium | reverse complement strand
CTTGAGGCCTTGCGAATCCAGCGTGGGCAGCTTGGCCAGGGCCGGTGTGGTCAGCGGCTTCAAGGTGGTCACGGCAAAGGCCTTGACCTTGCCGGACTCGATCTGGCCGGTGGTGTTGGTGGTCTGGTCGCACATCAGGTCCACCTGGCCGCCCAGCAGGTCGGTCATGGCGGGTGCGGTGCCCTTGTAGGGTACGGTGGTCATGTCCACTGCCATGGCTTGCTGGAACAACAGGCCGCACAGGTGGCTGGCCGCGCCCAGGCCGGCGTTGGCCAGGTTGATCTTGCCCTTGTTGGCATTGACCCAGGTGCGCAGTTCGGCGAAGTTGTTGGCGGGCAGGGTGCTGCGGCCGATCAGCGTCATGGGCACTTCGTTGACCATGCCGATGTATTCGAAATCGTCCAGGGTCTTGTACGGCATGTTGCGGTACAGGGCCGGGCTGGTGGCCATGCCGATGTGGTGCAGCAGCAGCGTGTAGCCGTCCGGGCTGGCCTTGGCGACCTTGGCCGCGCCCAGGGTGCCGCCGGCACCGCCGACGTTTTCGATGATCACGGTCTGGTTGTTCAGGCCCTTGGCAAGCACCACGGCCAAGTCACGCGCCACCTTGTCGGTGGGGCCGCCGGCCGCAAAGGGCACGACCAGGGTCACGGGCTTGTCCGGCCATGCGAGCGCAGCGCCCGACAGGGTCACGGCAGCAAGGGCAATCAGGCTCTTCTTCATGGGGGTGTCTCCGTAGAAAGTGCTGGGGAGGTGGAACGGGAGGACGCCAATGGTAGGCACCGTGGCCAGCAGGGCCACGCGGTAACTACGTATCCGCACGCCCCGTGCGGGTTCACGGGTTCACGGGTTCACGCATAGGACCGTGCGTCCTCGATCACCTTGCCGTCATTGGGCAGGCTGCCCGGGGCCAGCAGTTCGATGTCGGCGCGCAGCTTGGTCACATCGCGCACGCTGGCGGCCACGGCTTCGGACAGGCCGGTCGCGCTGACTGCACATTCGACCTTGAGCGTCATGCGGTCGTTGGCCATCTCGCCGGCCACCACCAGGCGGCCGCGGCCCAGTTCCGGGTGGCGGCGCAGCACCTCGGCCACCTGGCTGGGGTGCACGAACATGCCACGCACCTTGGCCGTCTGGTCGGCGCGGCCCATCCAGCCCTTGATGCGGGTGTTGCTGCGGCCCGTGGGACAAGCACCCGGCAGCACGGCGCTCAGGTCGCCTGTGCCGAAACGAAGCAGCGGGTAGTCGGGGTTGAGCACGGTGACCACGACTTCACCGACTTCACCGTCGGGCAAAGGGGTGCCGGTGCCCGGGCGCACGATTTCCAGCAGCACACCTTCGTCCAGCACCAGGCCCTCACGCGCCGGCGTTTCGTAGGCGATGACACCGGCCTCGGCCGTCGCGTAGGTCTGGTAGGCCGTCACGCCGCGTTCGGCCAGCCAGTCGCACAGGCTGGGCGGGAAGGCCTCGCCACTGACCAGGGCCTTCTTCAGGCTGGGCAGCGCTACACCGGTCTCGGCCGCCTTTTCCAGCAGGATGCGCAGGAAGCTGGGCGTGCCCGCATAGGCGTCGGGGCGCAGGTCGGCCATGGCCTGCAGCTGCAGTTCCGTGTTGCCCACGCCGCCGGGGAACACGGTGCAGCCCAGCGCCAGCGCGCCGCTTTCCATGATCCAGGCGCCGGGCGTCAGGTGGTAGCTGAAGCTGTTGTGTACCAGATCACCGGCGGCAAAGCCCGCGGCGTGCATGGCGCGCGCGGTGCGCCAGTAGTCGTTGCCGGCACCTTCAGGCTCGTAGATGGGGCCGGGCGATTGATAGACACGCCGCGCCGGGCGCAGCGCACGCTGGCTGTTCCAGCCTAAAGCGGAAAAGCCACCAAAGACGCTGCCGGCGTGGCGGGCCTTCTGGAGGTCCAGCAACTCGTGCTTGCGTGTCACCGGCAGCTGCGCCAGCGCGGCGCGGTTGTTCACGCTGGCGGCATCCACGCCTTTCAACCGCTCGGCCATGGCCGGCACCGCCAGCGCGGCGCGCACCTGGCCGGGCAGGGCGGCCAGCAGGGCCGCTTCGCGTGCTTCGGGTGCGCGGGTTTCCAGTGCGTCGTAGGGGCTCAGGCTCATCGTTCGGCTCGGCTTCTTGTGCGGGAGCGGCCCGGCTCAGTCTTCACTGGCCCAGCGGGCCATGCGCTTCTTGACCTCGTCCAGCAGCTTGCGTTGTTCGTTGGCGTTCTTCACGCTCAGGCGGTCCCACTCGGGGGTCATGGCCAGCTTGCGCGCCAGGCGCACGTTGATGACGCCGTCTTCCGGCACCAGTTCCAGCACACGCTTGCCGCGCAACTCGAACGCGTTGCCGCGTTCGGTCAGCTTGCTGTCGCGCAGGCTGCGTTTGATCTGCGCCAGCGCGCTGTCGGCATTGAAAGGCGGCAGTGCGAAGCCGCCCAGGTCGCTATCGTTCATGTCAGGCTCATGACAACCAGCGCTTGCGGCGCTTGTAGCTCTTCACGTCCTTGAAGCTCTTGCGATCGCCACCGCCCATGCCCAGGTAGAACTCCTTGACGTCCTCGTTCTCACGCAGCGCCTTGGCCTCACCGTCCATCACGATGCGGCCGTTCTCCAGGATGTAGCCGTAGTCGGCATAACGCAGCGCCATGTTGGTGTTCTGCTCGGCCAGCAGGAAGGTGGTCTTCTCCTTGGTGTTGAGGTCTTTCACGATCTCGAACACCTCTTCCACGATCTGCGGCGCCAGGCCCATGCTGGGTTCGTCCAGCAAGACCATCTTCGGGTTGGCCATCAGCGCGCGGCCGATGGCGCACATCTGCTGTTCACCGCCTGAGGTGTAGGCGGCTTGCGACGTGCGCCGTGTCTTCAGGCGCGGGAAGTAGTTGTAGACCTTCTCCAGCGTCGCGGCCACGGCCGCCTTGCCGTCCTTGCGTGTGTAGGCGCCGGTCATCAAGTTGTCCTCGATGGACAGGTGCGCAAAGCAGTGCCGGCCCTCCATGACCTGCACCACCCCGCGCTGCACCATGTCGGACGTGGACAGCGCCTCGATGCGCTCACCGCGCAGTTCGATGCTGCCCTTGGTGACCGCACCACGCTCGCCGGACAGCAGGTTGCTGACCGCCCGCAGCGTGGTGGTCTT
>JANOAM010000203.1:0-8173 GCA_031411215.1 Betaproteobacteria bacterium | reverse complement strand
ACATCAGCACCCGCATCACGTCCACGTTGTAGCTCTGGCGCAGCTGCGGTGTCGTCAGGTACTGCGGGAAGTGAAAGGCCAGCACGCCCAGGAAACACAGGATGGCCAGTGAAAAGGCGATCACGCCCGACACCAGGCCGTGGCCGCGCCGCAGTTCCCCGTGCGATGCAGTCAGTTGGTTCAGCTTGTCCAGCATGCCTGTGCGCTCCCTGCGAAAGATCGGCGCGATTATGGTTGCCTAGAATCCTGCCGTGAGCGCCATCGCCGTCATTGCTGCCTACCGATTCGTGGACCTGGACGCCTTGTCCACCTTGCCCGCCTTGCGGCGGCACCTGTTCGACGCCGCGCAGTCGCACGGCATCCTGGGCACGGTGCTGCTGGCGCCGGAAGGCATCAACTTCAACCTGGCGGGCGCGCCCGCGGCCGTGGACGCGTGGATGGCCGTGCTGCAACAGGACCCGCGCTTCGCCACGCTGGAACTGAAACGTCATCTCACGGACGCACCGCCTTTCCGGCGGCTCTTCGTCAAGATCAAGCGCGAGATCATCCGCATGAACGAAACAGGGGTGCTGCCCGGCACCATCCGCGCGCCGGCGGTGGATGCCGCCACGCTCTCGCGCTGGCTGCAGCTAGGCCGCTGCGACGAAGGCCGGCCCGTGGTGATGCTGGACACGCGCAACAGCTTTGAGGTGGACGCTGGCGCCTTCGAAGGTGCGCTGGACTGGCGGATCAACAAGTTCAGCGACTTCCCCCAGGCCCTGGCCCAACACCGCGCCCAGCTGGAAGGCAAGACCGTGGTGAGCTACTGCACCGGCGGCATTCGCTGCGAAAAGGCCGCGCTGTGGATGCAGCAGCAGGGCCTGCAGCACGTGCTGCAGCTGGACGGCGGCATCCTGCGCTACTTCGAAGACGCGCCGGGCGCACCGGGCTGGTCAGGCCGTTGTGTGGTCTTCGACGAACGCCAGTCGCTGGACACAGCCCTGCAAGCCGATCCGGTCAGCTGATGGGCCTCTTCCGCCGCCTCATCGGCCTCCTGATCATGCTCAGCGCCTTTGCGCTGAGCCTCAGCCGCGAGCCCGACCGCGCGGTGAGCACCCTGGTGGGCCGCTGGGCGCCGGCACCGTCGGACTTCGTGGAGATCAAGGGCCAGATCGTGCACCTGCGGGACGAAGGCCCACGCAGCAACGGCACGGACGGGCCGCCGCCCATCGTGCTGATCCACGGCACCAGCGCCAGCCTGCACACCTGGGAAGGCTGGGTCAAAGCGCTGAAGAGTCAGCGGCGTGTCATTACGTTTGACCTGCCGGGATTCGGCCTCACAGGCCCGTTCGCTGGACAGTACGAGCCGGGCGACTACCGCGGCGACGCCTACGCGAAGTTCGTGCTGGACCTGCTGGACGCGCTGAAGGTGGACCGCGCTGTGCTGGGCGGCAATTCATTGGGCGGCGAAGTCGCCTGGCGTACCGCCTTCATGGCGCCCGACCGGGTGACCGCGCTGGTGCTGGTGGACGCCGCCGGGCCACCCTTTGTGCCGGAATCCATGCCGCTGGGTTTTCGCGTGGCGCGCATCCCCGTGCTCAACCGCATCGGTGACTTCATGCTGCCGCGCGCCCTGGTCGAACAAGGCGTGAAAAACGTGTACGGCGACCCGTCCAAGGTAACGTCTGACTTGGTGGACCGCTATTTCGAGCTGACGCTGCGTGAAGGCAACCGCGAGGCGCTGCGCCAACGCATGCAGCACCTGGTGGCGGGCGAGGACGCCGAACGCATTGCCACGCTCAAGCAGCCCACGCTGATCCTGTGGGGCGGGCAGGACAAGCTCATCCCGCCGGCCATCGGTCAGCAGTTCAAGCAGCAGATCGCCGGCAGCCAGCTGGTGCTGTTCAACGACTTGGGCCACGTGCCGCAGGAAGAAGACCCACAGCGCAGCGTGCAACCGGTCAAGGCCTTTCTGGGTCTGAACTAGCGCGCCCTGGTGCCGGCCGGCGCGGGCGCAACCACAGCAGCAGGGCCAGGCCGGTGGCCACGCCCCACAGCGTGCCGGGTTCGGGCACGCTGTGGGTGGCGCCGGATGCGACGCCGCCGCCCGGGTCCGGGATGTCGAGCAGCCAGACCGCGCCGCTGCTGTCCGCGCGGCCACCGCTCAAGCGGATCTTGTCGCGCCGCGCCTGGCCCTGGCTGATCATGGTGACGTTGCCGCACACGTCCGGCACCATCACCGCATGCATGCGGCCCTTGCTGTCGCGGGCTTCATAGAGTGATGCCGGCTCGGTGTGACCAGGCGCGAAATTGACATGTGTGCCCAGGCACAAGCTGCGGCCATAGGTCATGGCCATGCCGGCCGGGTTGAACACGCGGCCCGTGCGTTCGGCGCGGATGCCATCGGTGGCAATCGTCAGCCGCTCGCTCAAGGCGCCACGCCGGACCTGGTCGGCAACCGCCACCACCACGTCGTTGGGCAAGCCAGCGGCTTGAAGCGCCTCGGCCACTGTGCCGCGGTACGGGTTGCCCCCCGGCCGGCCCCAGGCGCAGTGCTGGCGCAGCGTGAGGCCGGGCACCGGCTGGCCCGGCTGCATGGCGGCCAGCTCGGCGTCAAAGCGCACCTGCAAGGGGTGGGCGTCTTCCAGCGGCCGGCCGTAGTGGCTTTCGCCTGCGGGCACCACGGGCAATGGCGGTGGCCCGCCCACGCCCTGCCGCACCACGGCCGCGGTGGCGATGCCCAAAGCGGTCATCGCCACCACCGGCCAGAACCACCGCCGCCAGCGGCGTTGCAGGGCGCTGAGATTCGACCGGGCCCCGGTGCGCGGCAGCCGCGGCAGCAGGCCCTGCCAGCCACAAGCTTCGGCCGTGCAGGCGTAGCGCCGCATGCCGGAGGCTGCCGCTTCGCGGTGGACGGCGCTGCTGCGCTGGGCACGGCGCACGCTGTTGCCACAGCGGGCGCAGCGTTGGCGGAAGGCAGATGGACGGGGCATGGTCAGCCTTCATATCGGCCCGCCCCACGATCAAATGAAGTACGGAATCAGCGAACCATCAGGCGCGGCCCCAGCGCCGATGCCGGTGTGATCTCACCCACCACGGCCGCGCCCGCGAAGCCGTGCTGCCGGAACACTTTCATCACCGCGTCCACGGCCGCTGGTGTGCAGGACACCAGCAAGCCACCGCTGGTTTGCGGGTCGCTCAGCAGGGCCTGGTCCTCGTCGGCAAAGCCGGTGGGCAGCACCACGTGCGCGCCATAGCCCGCCCAGTTGCGGCCGGAGGCACCGGTGACAAAACCGCGCCCGGCCAGGTCGCGCACACCAGGCAACAGCGGCACGTCGCGCCAGTTCAGCAACACGTCGCAGCCCGAACCGCGTCCCATTTCCAGCGCATGGCCGGCCAGGCCAAAACCGGTCACATCGGTCAGCGCATGCACGCCTTCCAATGCCGCCAAGTCCGGCCCCGGCGTGTTCAGGCGCGTGGTGGACTCGATCATGCGGGCATAACCCTCGTCACCCAATTCACCCTTCTTCAGCGCCGCGCTCATCACGCCCACGCCCAGGGGCTTGCCCAGCACCAGCACGTCACCCGGGCGCGCGTCGGCATTGCGCTTGACACGCTTGGGGTGCACCAGGCCCAGGGCCACCAGGCCGTAGATGGCTTCCACACTGTCGATGGTGTGGCCGCCAGCAATGGGGATGCCCGCCGTGCGGCACACGCTGGCACCGCCTTCCAGCACGCGGCCAATGGTGGCGGTGGACAGCACGTTGATGGGCATGCCCACCAAGGCCAGCGCCAGGATGGGCCTGCCGCCCATGGCGTAGACATCGCTGATGGCGTTGGTGGCGGCGATGCGGCCAAAGTCGAAGGGGTCGTCGACGATGGGCATGAAGAAGTCGGTGGTGGCGATCAGCGCCTGCTCGTCGTTGAGCTGGTAGACGGCGGCGTCGTCCGCCGTCTCTATGCCCACCAGCAACTCCTTGGGGATGGGCATGGCCGCCGTGCCCTTGAGGATTTCGCTCAGCACCCCGGGCGCGATCTTGCAGCCGCAGCCGCCGCCGTGGCTCAGGGAAGTCAGACGCGGTTCAACGGGTTTTTCGGGTGCGTTCATGGCGGGGCTTTCGGGCAGTGTCAGGTCAGAGGGCGCAGCAGGCTCAGCAGGGTCTGGCGCTCGCGTTCAGGGTGGAACAGCGGCGCACGTGCATCACATTGGACGCGCAGCGCCGGCAGCATAGCGGCATCGTCGCGGGCTTGTTGCAACAGGGCCGCAAGGGCGTGCGCATCACTCCAGGGAAAGTAGCCCGCGTAGCGGGCGCCGAGCAGGCCCACGTTGCCGTCGATGCGCGAAGCCAGCACCGGCGTGCCACTGGTCAGCGCTTCGGTCACCACATGCGCACCGCCTTCCATCTGACTGGCATGCACCAGCACGTGGGCGGTCTGGATGCGGCGGCGGGTGGTGGCATGCGGCAACGCGTCGAGCCAACGGTACTGTGGCTGCCTGGCCGCAAGCGAACGAGCTTCCGCGGCCAGGGCCGGGTCCAGCCCGCCGCCGATGTGGTCGAGCAGGATGTCGTGGCGCGCGGCCAAGCAGCGCGCCGCTTCGAAGTAGGTCTGGGGCGATTTCTCCTCACGCAGGTGACCGACCATCAGCGCACGCAGGTGGCGGGGTGTCTTGGCCAGGCGCTGGCGGGCGGGCGTGGACTGCAGGCACACGGCACCCTTGGCGCGCAGCACCGCCGGCAGCCGCGCCAGACCCAGTTCATTCAGCACCACCAGGCGGTCGGCGGCCTGCAGGCTGGCCAGCGCGCTGGCGTCCTGGTCGATGTCGCGGTAGAGGTCGGTGCCCGTCAACACCAGCACCAGCGGGCGCGGCCCGGCCCGCGCGCGCCAGGCCTGCACCGAAGCCGCAGAGCGGCGCGCATGCAGCGCGATCATCAAGTGCTCGTCCCCACCGTCCCAGGCCGCCGCCAGGCGCACCCGATAATGACCCGACAGCAGATGGGCCCAGCGGTGCGCTGTCTGCCAATTGCCGTTGTTGGCGTCGGCCAGCGCGGGCGTCACGATGACCAGGGATGGCAGGGGCATGAAGCGAGGTTACCGCGCATGGGCGTGCAAGTCGGCGCAAGGTCGCGTCCAGTGAGCATCTTCAACCCGGCGGCGACGGCACTGCGCCATGGCGGCGCCGACGGCCTGACCCAGGCCCTGCGCGACAGCCGCCGCGACACCCTGGCCACTTTCGCCCTCTACGAAGCCGCACTGGCCGCGTCCGACCTGGCCGTGCCCTACCACCCGCAGATCAACCCGCCGCGTTGGGAACTGGGACACATCGGCTGGTTCCAGGACTGGTGGCTGGGCCGCAACCCGCAGCACCTGCGCGGTCTGGACGCCAACCCCGACACACCACGCCTGCCCGCCGCGCGGCCCGGTGCCGACGCGCTCTACAACTCCAGCCTGGTGCCGCACGCGACACGCTGGCACCTGCCCCTGCCCAGCGCGCAGGCCACGCGCGAAGACCTGGCGCAGGGCCTGGAGCGCAACCTGCAACTCCTGGCTGACCGAGTGTCCGACGACCACGGCATCGACAACGCGCTCTACTTCCACCGCCTGTGCCTGGCCCACGAGGACATGCACCACGAGGCAGCCCTCTACAGCGCGCAGGCCCTGGGCATCGCGGTCGGCGATGCCCGCTGGCAGCCCGCTCCGCTGCCGGACCCGGGCCCGCCGCTGGACCTGCCGGCGGGCCCCTTCCACAGCGGCGTGGCGGTGGGCGATGGCTTCGCCTTCGACAACGAACAGGGCGCGCACGACCTGGTCTTGCCGGCCTGCCGCATGGACAGCCAGGTGCTGCGCTGGGCAGAGTACCTGCCCTTCGTGGAAGCCGGCGGCTACCGCGACACCTGCTGGTGGCCGGGCCGCGCCGGTGCCTGGCGCGCCGCACAGGACAGCGCCGCCCCGCGCTACCTGCGCCGCGCAGGCGCCCACTGGGAACAATGGCGCCACGGCCAGTGGCTGCCACTGGACCAGGCCCTGCCGGTCTGCCACCTGACCGCGTTCGAAGCCCAGGCTTGGTGCGCCTGGGCCGGCCGCCGCCTGCCCGGCGAAGCCGAATGGGAACGTGCGGCCCTGTCGGGTGCACCCGGCTTTCACTGGGGCGCCGTCTGGGAATGGACAGCCAGCGCCTTTGCGCCCTACCCCGGTTTCACGCCCCACCCTTACCGCGACTACTCGTCACCTTGGTTTGACGGCCGCCCCGTGCTGCGCGGTGCCAGTTTCGGCACCCAGCCGCGCATGCGGCACCCGCGCTATCGCAACTTCTTCACCCCGGAACGCAACGACATCTTTGCCGGCTTCCGCAGCTGTGCCGTGACCGGCTGAACTAGGACGCCAGCATCACCGCGAACCAGCCGTCCGCGTCGGTCCAGGTCTGCACACGCGTAAACCCGGCGTCGCGCAGCAGGGCCTGGAAGTCGCCAGCCCGCCACTTGCAGGAGTTTTCCGTGTGCACGCGCTCGCCCGCGGCAAAGTGGCGTTCGCCACCGGGCCAGCGCACGCAGAGGTCCTGGCGCGCCTGCAGGTGCATTTCGATGCGCGCCTGCTCGCCGCCGTGCGCGGGTTCGTAGACGGCCACGTGCTGCCACTGGCGCAGGTCAAAGTCCGCGCCGATCAGGCGGTTCAGGTGGCGCAGCAGGTTCAGGTTGAAGGCCGCGGTCACACCCAGCGGGTCGTCATAGGCCGGCACCAGCAGCGACGCCGGTTTGTCCAGGTCCACGCCGATCAGCAGCGCCCCGCCCGCGCTGGCTTCACGCGCCTGGCTCAGCAAACGCAGTGCACCGGCGCGCGAGAAGTTGCCGATGCTGGAGCCCGGGTAGAACAGCAGCGAAGGCCCTTCCAGGATGCCGGGCGGCAAGGCCAGGCCCGCCGAGAAGTCCAGCCCCACGCCCACCATGTCCATGGCCGGAAACTGCCGTTGCAGGTTGGCCAGCGCGTGGCGCAGGAAGTCCACGGAAATGTCCACCGCCACATAGCGCGCCGGGGCCAGCACGGGGAACAGCCGGGCCGCCTTGGCGCAATTGCCGGCGCCCAGGTCCACCAGCGTGGCGCCCGCACCCGTGGCCTCGCGAACGGCCTGCGCGATGGCCGGTCCTTGCGCGGCCAAGATGGCGGCCTCGGTGCGTGTCGGGTAGTACTCGTCCAATTCGGTGATGGCGTCGAAAAGCCTGGAGCCCAGCGCGTCATAGAAGAACTTCGGCGACGCATGGGCCGGCCTGTCCAGCAGGCCCTGCACGGCCTCCGCAGCCAGCGGCGCGGCGTCAATCTGGTGGATCTGGTGGAAGCGAGGCTCGCGCATACGGGGTTTCGGAAGGCAGGCTTTCGGAAGCAGCGGGTGGGCCTGGGGCTGGCAAGGTCTGCAGGGTTGGCGGGGCAATGTAGCAGCGCACCGGCAGGGTGGCCGCACATGGGTTCAAATCCGGCCCCTGACCGCACCACGCCCATCCAGGAGAAGAACCATGATCAGCCTGTCCCCGTCGCGCACGCTGCGCGCCCTCATGACCTGCGCCCTGCTGGCCTTTGGCACGCTGGCGCATGCGCAACAGGTGTTCCGCATCACCGCCATACCGGACGAATCGCCAACGGAGCTGGCACGCAAGGCCGGCCCGCTGATCAAGTACCTGGAAGCCAGGCTGGGCATGAAGGTGGAATACACGCCGGTCACCGACTACGCAGCCGCGGTGGAGGTGCTGGTCAACAAGAAGGTGGACATGGCCTGGTTCGGCGGCTTCACCTTCGTGCAGGCCAATGTGCGTTCGGGCGGCAAGGTGCTGCCGCTGGTGCAGCGTGAAGAGGACGAGAAGTTCCGCTCGGTCTTCATCACCACCGACCCCAGCATCAAGTCCCTGGCCGACCTGAAGGGCAAGGACCTGAGCTTCGGCTCACAGAGCTCGACCAGCGGCCACCTGATGCCGCGCAGCTTCCTGCTGGACGCCGGCATCAACCCCGACAAGGACTTGAAGCGTGTGGCCTACAGCGGCGCGCACGACGCGACCATTGCCGCGGTCGCTTCCGGCAAGGTGCAGGCCGGTGCGCTGAATATCTCGGTGTGGGAAAAGTTCGTCGCCGACAAGAAAGTGGACCCGGCGCAAGTGCGCGTGTTCTTCACCACGCCCGGCTACTACGACTACAACTGGTCCGTGCACGC
>JANOAM010000202.1:0-7189 GCA_031411215.1 Betaproteobacteria bacterium | reverse complement strand
TGCCGCCGCGCGTGCTTGAGAGGCCGCTGTTCACGCTGCAGCCCTTGTCGGGCACGATCATGATGTTCCAGCGCTTGCCGCTGTGATCGGTGATCGTGTTGGTCATCGCCTTGGTCATCGTGATGGCCAGTGGCGGCACTTGCTTCGTGAAGTCCACACCGAGCGCGTTCTGCCCGGCGGGTCGGCCGCCCTCGGTATTGGCGTCCCACTTGTACACGTGGTAGCCGCAGCCCACGATGCAGAAGTGGCAGGTCATGTTGGTCTTCTGCGCGTCCTTCGGGGGCAGCGCGACGCGATCCTTGATCTTGGTGGTCATGGCGTGCGCTCCTCAAAGGATGTTGGCCTGGCGGCCATAGATCAGGCCGTCGACGCCGACGGCGCTGACGGTGTCCGTCTTCGTGTCGTAGTCGAGCAGCACGCGTGGCAGGTCCTCGGTGGCCTGACCGCAGATCATCTGCCCGCCGTTCTCGGCATCGAACATCGAGAAGTGGCAACCGCACTTGAAGACCTTCGTTCCTCCTTCGTATTGCACCGGGCAGCCCATGTGCGTGCACAGCGTGCTGTACGCGACGATGTCTTTGTTCGGGCCAACGCCACCCGGCACCGCTGAGCCCATGCGCAAGGCCACGCAGGGTGAACTCGGGTCCGGGTAACTGAAGCTCACCGCCTGGTTGACGGGCATGCCGCCCGCTTTGCCGACGTTGCGCTTCGGGTAGGTCAGGTTGGTGGACGTGCTGCCTGCGGGCGTCGCGGCCTCGGCACCGGTCGGCAGCAGCGCCGCGCCTGCCGTGCCGACGATGGCAGCGGCACCGCCGCTGGACTTGAGGAATATGCGGCGGCTGAGCTTGTGCTCTGGCATGTCTTGTCTCCTGGTTATGGGTAGGCCGAACGGAGGACACATTGCAATCGCCGTGCCATGAAGACATGCCAATGAAATCAGGCACTTACGCGGACCTCTTAGGGATTGGTCCGGATTGCGTAACGGATTCCTCGGGGTGTACGTTACGGAAACGAAACCATCGGAGTGCGGCGTGGATCGCAGGAAACTGATCGCAGGAACCGCCGCGTTGGTCGCGGCCCCGTGCCTGGCGTTGGCGCAGGAACGGCTGCGCATTGGGCTGACGGCGGTGATCCTGGCCGACCAGGCGGCGTTCCTGGCACGGTGGGCGGACTACCTGTCGCTGCGGCTGGATGCGCGGGTCACGTTCGCATCTCGCGACCAGTACCAGGCGGTACACGAGCTGCTGAGCAACGGCCAGATCGATGCGGCCTGGACTTGTGGTTACCCCTTCGTGCGCTTTCAACCGCAACTGCATCTGCTGGCCGTGCCGCTCTACCTGGGCAAGCCGCTGTACCAGTCTTACCTGATCAGACCACGCGACGGCGGAGCCGTCGCTTCACAGTCCAGCGGCGAAGGCAACGTGCGCGGTTGGGCCGACATGGCCGGCAAGGTCTTCGCGTACTCGGACCCGCTGTCGAATTCGGGATGGCTCGTGGCCCAGGGTGAGTTCGCTGCGGCGGGCATCGCTCAGCGAGACCTGAAGCGGTCGTTCTTCGCGCACGGCCATCGCAACGTCGCCGACGCGGTCGCATCGCGCCTGGCGGATGCCGGCTCGATAGACGGTTATGTGTGGGAGACGATGCGGCTGCAAGGCATGCCGGGCGCGATGCAGACCGAGGTGATCTGGAAATCCCGCCTGCATGGGTTCCCGCCGCTCGTGGCCGCCGCAGGCGCTGAGCCAGCGAAGCTCGACGCTCTGCGGCGAAGCCTGATCGGCATGCCCAACGACGAGGCCGGGCGAGCGCTGCTGAAGTCGCTGAACCTAGACGGCTTCATCGCAGGACAACCCAGCATCTTCGACTCAATACGGCAACTGGCGCGCAGCGTGCCAGGGTCCGGCGTCACAGCGTAACGAGCACACCCATGTTGTCGCGACTGCCCTACCGGGTGCAGATACCGCTGGGGCTGTCTCTGGCGGTGATGCTCGCAGCCTTGCTCGTCACGGCCGTGGCGGCACAGATTTTTGCGCGCACCGCACGCGCCGACACGCTGGCCACCGTCGACCGCGCGGCGCAACTGCTCAGTGCGCAGTCGCTGCCTTTGCTCGCGGCGGACGACACCTGGCGCGTCTTCGCACTGCTGCGCAACACAGCGGCTTTCCTGCCGGGCGCGGCAAGCGGCCAAGCCCGCGCGGCGGTGCTCGACGGCGAGGGGCGTGTGTTTGCCAGTTCGGCGCCGCAATTGCTGCGGACCGCGCAAGCCTTGCTCGGCCAGTCGGTCAGTGGACAAACCTTGCCGATGGCGACTGCGGTCGCCAAGCGTTTGCGCATCGACCGCCCGGACGGCGCGATCGCGTTGCTGGAGCCCATCCGCAGTGAAGACGGCCAGGCACTCGGATTCACCTACATCGAAGTCGATGCGCCGGTGTTCGCGGCGGATTGGGCCGCGTTCACACAACCCGCGCTCATCGGCGTAGGGCTTGCCGCCTTCCTGTTGCTGCCGGCCGGCTGGTGGATCGGCCGGCGCATGACGGCACCGGTACTCTGCGTCGCGCATGTCATCGAGAACATCGGTCGCCTCGATCCGACCGAACTGCGGCGACAGCTTCCCCGCACCAAAGACCCTGAACTCGGGCGCATCAGTGCGGCCGTGGATCAGCTGATCTCGGAGTTGCAGGTGCGGCAGCAAGCCGAGCGCCGCGCGCTCTCGGCCGAGCGCATGGCGGCGGTCGGACGCATCACGGCCGCAGTGGCGCACGAGATCAACAACCCGCTCGCAGGCCTGCTGACGGCGACACAAACACTCAGCGTGCACGGCGGATCGGAGGAGACGCGCAAACGTACCCTCGATCTGCTCAAGCGTGGCCTGAACCAGATTCGGACCACCGTCGCGGCGCTGCTGCCCCAAGCCCGTGTCGAAGACCGCGCGCTGGAGATCGACGACTTCGCCGACGTGGTGACGCTGGCGCATCCGGACCTGGCCCACCGCAACGTGCAACTGACGACGCAGGTTGAAGTCGAATCGGCGATGCGCGTGCCTTCAGGCGTGTTGCGCCAGGTGATGCTGAACATGCTGCTCAACGCGGTCTCCGCCGCTGAGGAGCCAGGCACGGTGCACGCGGAGTTGCGGGCGGATGCGCAGCGCCTGCTGTTCAGCGTGGCCCATGCCGGCAAGGCGCTGACGCAGGACGCACTGGAAGCCATCGTCGCCGCAGAGAGCGGTGACGATCCGCGCGGCTTCGGCCTGTGGGTGTGCCGCGAAGTCGCGACCCAATACGGTGGAGGCTTCGATGTCGACAGCCGCCACGGGCAAGGCACCCGCCTTGTGTTCTGGATGCCCAACCGGGAAACCCATGAAGAACTTGCTGCTGATTGAAGACGACCCGATCATGGGCGAGTCGCTGGTACAGCGATTTGAACTCGAAGGCTTTGAAGTGAGTTGGTGCCGGCGCTTGTCCGAAGCTGCCGAGGCATTGCCTGCCGGGTTCAGCGCGGTGATCAGCGATGTGCGCTTGACCGACGGCCTGGCAACACACTGGTTCGTCGACCTGCCCGCGGCGCAGCGGGCGCTGCCCTGGTTCTTCCTGACGGGTTACGGCAGCGTGAACGACGCCATCGCCACCGTGCGTGCCGGTGCTCGCGAGTACCTCACCAAACCCTTCGACATCGAGCGCCTGGTGCTGATGGTGCAGGAGGCCAGCTCTCCTGTGGAGCTGCCACCCGAAGAAGGCGTGCTCGGGATCTCGCCGGCCATGCGTCGCGCCGAAGCGCTGGTCCACAAGGTTGCCAAACAACGGGTGCCGGTGCTGTTGACGGGCGAGTCGGGCGTGGGCAAAGAAGTCGCGGCACAACTGATCCACCAGCTCGGCGACCGCGCCAGCAAGGGCGAGTTCATCGCCGTGAACTGCGCGGCGGTGCCTGAGACGATGATGGAAGCGGAGTTCTTCGGCTACGAGAAGAATGCCTTCACGGGCGCCGCCCGAGCACATCGCGGCTACCTGGAGCGGGCCGATGGCGGCACGCTGTTCCTGGACGAAGTGGGCGAGCTGCCCGCCAGCATGCAGGCCAAACTGCTGCGGGCGCTGCAGGAGCGCAGTTTTTTTCGGCTAGGGTCGGAGAAAGTCACTCGAAGTGACTTCCGGATCATCGCCGCGACCAACCGCGATCTGCACGCCGACATGGCCGCTGGCACCTTCCGCGAGGACCTGTTCTACCGCCTGGCCGTCATCCGGATCGGCTTGCCGCCGCTGCGAGAGCGCCCAGAAGACATCCGCTGGCTGACGGAGCGCATGCTGCAGCAACTGGCCGTTGAGCAGGGGCGGCCGGTGGCCATGTCAGAGGCCTTCCTGCGCGATGTGTTGGGACGCTCCTGGAAGGGCAATGCACGCGAGCTGCGGTCGTTCCTTGAAGAGGCCGTCGTGCTGAGCGAGGCCGGCATCCTCGACGTGGCCGAGATGCCGTCCACTGCTGAAGCAGCGGCGGCTCCAGACGGCGATTTCAAACCCCTGCACGCGATGGTCGAAGAGGCCGAGCGACGGCACATCCGCAGCGCGCTGGAGCGCACGGGCGGGAGCGTCATGAAGACATCGGAACTCCTGGGTATCAGCCGCAAGACGCTTTGGGAAAAGATGAAAAAGCTGCGCATTGGCAACGTGGCAGTTCATGAGGCTAACGCCTGAATGCGCACTGAGGGCGAGAGCCCGACGTGCATCAGCGGCGGCTGCTCGTGCGACAGGCAAGCGGGCCTTCGTGTCCACGGCCAGCCCACCGTCTCGGCAGCTGCGCCCTGACTCACTCCGGCGCGCGGAAGCCCACACGTGCATGGCTGCCATCGCAATACGGCTTGTTGGCCGACTGCCCGCAGCGGCACAGCGTGGGGCCGGTGTCGCGGCTGATCAACGCCCCGCTGCGGCCCACGATGTCCACCGTGCCGTGCACCACCAGCGGCCCGTCAGCGACCGGCTGGATCAGCACCGTGCGCGAAGGCGAGGTGGTTGACGCGGGCGCAGGCGCCAGCTCACCCAAGGCCTGGAACCCCGTGCCACGGTGGCTGGCGTCGCACCAGGGCTTGTTGTTCGACAAACCACAGCGGCACAGCACGTTGCCGCCCGCGGGCACGCCGGCCAGCGTGAAGTCACCTTCCAGCACCAGGGGGCCGTTTTCGCGCAGGCGGATCTGCTGGCATTCAAAGTGCGGCGGCGCCGGTGCCGGCTGCGCGGCAGGTACTTGGGCAGGTGGCAACACCAAGCGGCCGTCCACCACCGGCGGCACAAAGTAGCAGGCGCCGGTCTCGGCCTGGCTGTGGTCCAGCAACGCGTCGGCCACGCCGTCTTCCAGGCCCATCATGCGGCGCAGCATGCGCTGGCTCTTGCCCAAGTCGCTCATGAAAGCGATGAACTGCAGGCCGTGCCGGCGAGCGTCGCCCCAGGGCATGGAGCGGCGCAGCATGAAGGCCGGTGGGTCGTAGTCTTCCTGTTCGGTGCGCTTGATGTGCGCCGACGCGGGGGCGTCGTCCATCTCTTCGTTGTCGGCCAGGCGGCGGCCTACGGTGTCGTCGCGCTCGGCTTGCGGCAGCGCAGCGAAGCGCTCACGGAAGTGCAGCCAGCGCTGCACCAGTGCAAAGCTGCCGCCCTGCAGCGGGCCGTCCGGCACCAGCGCGGCGGCCCAGGCCTCGTCGCCCTTGGGGTTGGCGGTGCCATCCAGATAACCCGTCAGGTCGCGGCCCTGGCGGTAGGAAAAGAGCGTGGTGGCTTCGGCCACACGCAGGTGCGGCACCAGTTGCTGCTTCAGGCGTTCGGCGGTTTCGAACACCGCGCTGGCACTGGAGCCGGGGATCAGCGTCCACAGCGCGTGTGGTGTCGCCGGCAGGGTGTGGCGGCCGTGGCTCAAGCGCTCGTAGTCCGCATAACCCGGCAGCTGCGCGGCCACAGCCTGCAGCAGCGGCGCGCCCAGGCCCAGCACCACGTCGGGCGCGGCCAGGGTGGGCAGCAGGTGCCACAGCGCGGCCGCGTCGCCACGCAGGTCCCATTCGATGGACATGGCGGCGGGCGCGCCTTCAACGGTGATGGCAGCTTGGGCTCGATTGGGCGTCATGGCGCCGTGCTCCTGGTCAACACTAGCGGAACCAGACGCTCCAGAGGCCCACGGCGACGTGGCCCCAGATCAGCAGGTTGAAGCCAAACAGCGCGAACACCCGCGACGTGTTCCACAGCACGCGGGCGCGACGGGCGCAGGCTTCTTCGCCGGTGGCGGCATACAGCACCATGAAAAAGATCGAAGGCACCAAGGTGCCCACGATTGCGATGCCCATCAACCAGTAAAAGACCTTCATGCTCGGGATTATCACGGTCTGTGCAGCGTGCCCACCGCAGCCTAGAGTCGGGCAACAGAGCCACCGTTCAGCGCAGAACGGACGCGCACCACGACACCGGAGACCCACCATGACTTTCCCCCGCCCTTCACCCCGTCACCTGGCTGCGGCCGCACTGCTGGCCTTGTGCTCCGCGAGCGCCTGGGCCCAGCCCTGCCCGGACAAGAACCTCATGTACTGGCAGGCCTTCCCGCCCGGCGGCGAAAGCGACTTGTCGGCACGTCACCAGCAGTTGGTGCTGAAGAAGAAGTGCGCGGCGATAGAGACGGTCATCCAGTACAAGGCTGGCGCCGGTGGCGCGCTGCTGTGGAGCACCTTGAACACGCTGCCCGGTGATGGCGTCAACATCGCCGGCATCAACCTGCCGCACATGGTGCTGCAGCCCATGGAAGGCAACGTCTCCTACAAGACGGACGATGTGACGCCGGTCTTCTGGTTCCACTACACGCCGGACATCCTGGTGGTGCCGGAGAACAGCCCCATCAAGAACTTCGCCGACTTCGTCAAGGCCGCCAAGGCCGACCCGGCCAAGATCAACCTGGGCGGCTCAGGCCTCAATTCCGCCAACCACGCGGCGCACGAGCGCATGAACCGCGCCTTTGGTGTCAAGACCACCTACGTGCCATTCAAGGGCACCGGCGACATGACCATGGCCGTGCTCGGCGCGCACGTGGACGGCGCCATGACGTACTCCGCCTTCGCCATCGCCCAGAAGGGCAAGGTGCGCGGCCTGGCCATCGCCATGGACAAGCGCCACCCGCTGCTGCCCGACGTGCCCACCTTCAAGGAACTGGGCGTGGACTGGGTGGACGGCGCCTA
>JANOAM010000201.1:0-2493 GCA_031411215.1 Betaproteobacteria bacterium | reverse complement strand
TCGCCGAAGCTGCTGCCTTCTGCGGTGCTGGCTGGCACGTTGAGCACCAGGTTCTCGATGCGCACGCCCCAAAGGCCCGCGCGGTAGACGCCGGGCTCGATGCTGGTGATCATGCCCGGCTCCATCGCCATGTGGGCGTCCGGCACCGCCTTGCTGATGCTCTGCGGGCCTTCGTGCACGGCCAGGAAGTAGCCCACGCCATGACCGGTGCCATGGCCGAATTCGATGCCCTCGGCCCACAGCGGCGCGCGTGCCAGCGCGTCCAGCATGGGGCTCAGCGTGCCGCGCGGGAAACGCGCGCGCGACAGGTTCATGGTGCCCTTGAGCACCAGCGTGTAGTCGCGTTTCATGGCCGCGCTGACGGCACCAATGGGCCAGACACGTGTGATGTCCGTGGTGCCGCCCAGGTACTGGCCGCCGCTGTCGATGAGCAGCAGGCCGTCACCTTCGATCACCGCGTGTGATTCGGCAGTGGCCCGGTAGTGCGGCATGGCGCCGTTGGCCTTGAAGCCGGCTATTGTTGAGAAGCTCAGGCCCACGAAGCCGGCACGGCGTGCGCGCGCGGCGCTGAGGTGTTCGTCCACGGTGAGTTCGGTGAGGCGTTCACCACCGGCCATGGTCGCTTCGAACCAGACGTAGAACTCGCACATGGCCGCGCCGTCTTCGGCCATGGCTTCACGCACATGGGCCGCCTCCGCCGCGCTCTTGCGGCTCTTCAGCAGCGTGCTGGGATTGATGGCTTCGCGCACGGTGCAGGCCGCGCTGGCCTGCGCACGCAGGCCGTGCGTGACCCGCTTGGGGTCGATCAGCAACGTGTCGGTGGTGGTCAACTTGCTCAGGGCCGCGCCGGCTTGTGCATAGGGCGCCAGGCGCACACCATCGGCCAGGAGGTTGGCCTGCACGGCCGCCGGCACCTTGCCGTTGCCGACGAACAGCGTGGCGCCCGTCAGGTCCACCAGCAGGTGGGCCAGGAAGACCGGGTTGTAGGTCACGTCGCTGCCGCGCAGGTTGGTGATCCACGCGATGTCGTCCACCGTGCTGACGAAGTGCTGCGTGGCACCCTGCGCCGCCATGGCGCGGCGCACGGCGGCCAGCTTGTCGGCGCGGCTCTGCGTGGCGTGTGGGACGGTGTGTTCGTAGACGGGCTGGGCGGGCAGGGCCGGGCGGTCGGGCCAGATGGCGTCCAGCAGGTCGATGTCCGTGCGCAGCGCCACGCCCGCGGCGGTGAGTGTGCGTTCCAGCATCTGCGCCGTGGCCAGGCCCAGCACCTGGCCGTCCACTGCGACGCTGCCGCCGCGTGGTGTGTGGTTGGCCAGCCAGTCGATATGGGCCATCGACGCGCCAGTGGCGATCTTTTCAAGCTCGATGCCGGTGCCGGCCAGTTCGGCTTCGGCCTGCACCCAGTAGCGGCTGTCGGCAAACAGCACGGCGCGGTCGGCGGCCACCACCAGGGTGGCCATGCTGCCGGTGAAGCCGGACAGCCATTGCCGGCCCTGCCAGCGTGCGGGCAGGTATTCGCTGAGATGGGGGTCGGCGCTGGGCACCAGCAGCGCGTGCACGCCTTCGCGGGCCAGCGCTTCGCGCAGCTGGGTGATGCGCAGGCGGAAGGGGGAGGTGCGGGTGTCCATGGGCGAGGCTCCGGGCAGGCGAGTGAGCGGCAAATTCTAGGCGGCCACCGCTGCACGGCGCGCGCCAGTCGGGTCTTGACCCCGTGGCCCCAATATGTGACCATGTGGGCACATATGAGCGCCAAGGCCCTTGAAGAATCCGATGCATTGGACGCGACCTTTTTCGCGCTGTCGTCCGAGTGGCGGCGCCGGGTGCTGGACCTGCTCAAGCGCGAGCCGGGCTGCAACGTCAACCGCGTCTGTGAACTGTTCGAAGGCCAGATCGGCCGCTTCGCAGTGATGAAGCACCTGACCGTGCTGGAGCGTGGCCGGTTGCTGGTGTCGCAGCGCGAAGGGCGCGACAAGCGCCTGTGGTTCGATCCCACCGCCATCCAGCTGATCCACGAGCGCTGGACCACCGAGTTCAGCGCCTACTGGGCGGCCCGGCTGACACGACTGAAGTACAGCGCAGAAGGTGCGGACGTCCGCGCCCTGCCCAAGTCCCCAGCACGCAAGGAACGCCGCCATGGTTGATGTCACCCACGAGGCCACCCACGATGCCGCCACCCGCGACGCGGTCTTCCGCATCTTCATCCAGGCCGACATCCAACGTGTCTGGCATGAACTGACCAAGACTGGCGAGGCGCAAGGCGCGGTCTTCAACGCCTTCCTGCACACCACTGGCCTGGTACCCGGCGGCGCCATCCAGATGCGCACCGGCAGCGGCCAGCACGTGCTGGTGGTGGGCGAGGTGGTGGCCTTCGAGCCGCCTTTCCGCTACGTGCATACCCACCGCTTCACGCAGCACGACGACCCGGTGTGCCAGGTGTCCTACGAGCTGAAGCCGGTGGGCACGGGCGTGGAGGTCACGCTGCGGGTCATCGGC
>JANOAM010000200.1:0-1828 GCA_031411215.1 Betaproteobacteria bacterium | reverse complement strand
GTCGGCCTTCGTGGTGCACGACCTCAAGAACATCGTCGCGCAGCTCTCGCTCATGCTCAAGAATGCGGAACGCCTGCACGACAACCGCGAGTTCCAGCAGGACATGTTGTTGACCGTCGAGAGCTCGCTTGAGAAGATGAGGCGGCTCATGCTTCAACTGCGCGAGGGTGCCACGCCGCCGGGCGGCAGTCGCGGGGTAGAGTTGGCGGCCGTGGTGAGCCGGCTGGTCGCCAATGCGAAATCGCAAGGCCGGGATCTGCATGCCGAAGTGTCCGAACGTCTTGCAACGCGAGGCCACGAGGAACGGCTTGAACGGGTTCTGGGCCACTTGGTGCAGAACGCCCTGGACGCCACACCGGCAACAGGCCGTGTCTGGATCCGGTCGGCACGTTTTAGCGGGCAGATCAAGGTCGAGGTTGGCGACACCGGCGCCGGCATGAGCGAAGAGTTCGTCCGCACCCGGTTGTTCCGGCCATTCAACACCACCAAACGCAACGGCATGGGCATCGGAACCTACGAGAGCTTCCAGTACATCCGCGAACTCGGCGGCAGCATCGCCGTGGAGAGCACACCGGGCCAAGGCACCACGATCACCGTGCTGTTGCCCCTGTTCGAATTGAGCCACGGCTCCGATCTGCTGGGCGCGGGAACCCGATGAGCGCGGCCGACACCCCGTTGCTCATCGTCGAAGACGACCTCGCCCTGCAAAAGCAGATCAAGTGGACGCTGGACCGCTTCGAATCTGTCACCGCCAGCGACCGCGAAAGTGCGCTGATCCAGGTGCGGCGCCACCAGCCGGCCGTGGTCACCATGGACCTGGGCCTGCCGCCCGACCCGGATTCCGTGTCTGAAGGCTTCAAGCTGCTGCAGCAGATCCTGGACATCGAACCCGCCACCAAGGTCATCGTGCTCACGGGGCAGAACGACCAGGCCCATGCCCTGCGCGCCGTGGCCCTGGGCGCCTACGACTTTCTGGCCAAGCCTTTTGAGCCCGATGTGCTGAACCTGACGGTCGAGCGCGCCTGCCGTCTGGCCGAACTGCAGGCCGAAAACCGCCGGCTGCAAGCACTGCACCAACCCGACGCCCTGTCCGGCCTGATCACGCGTGACGCCGAGATGATGCGCATCAGCCGCACCGTGGAACGCGTCTCCAGCAGCGACGCCACCGTGCTGTTGCTGGGCGAAAGCGGCACCGGCAAGGAAGTCCTGGCCCAGGGCCTGCATGTGGCCAGCAAACGCACCGGCCGCTTCATCGCGATCAACTGCGCGGCTATTCCCGAAAACCTGCTGGAAAGCGAGCTCTTCGGCTACGAAAAAGGCGCCTTCACGGGCGCTGCCAAGACCACGCCCGGCAAGATAGAAACCGCCGACAAGGGCACGCTGATGCTCGACGAAATCGGCGACCTGCCGCATTCGCTGCAGGCCAAGCTGCTGCGCTTTCTGCAGCAGCGCACGGTGGAACGCCTGGGCGGCCGCAGCGAGATTCCGGTCGATGTGCGCGTGGTCTGCGCCACCCACCAGGACCTGAAAAGCCTGATCGCCCAGAACAGGTTCCGCGAAGACTTGTACTACCGGCTGGCCGAGATCGTGGTCAACATCCCGCCGCTGCGCGCGCGCGCAGGCGACGCCGTGCTGCTGGCACACGCTCTGCTGCGCCGCTTTGCCCAGGAACAGCGCCGCGGCGCGTTGCACTTCACCGATGACGCGGTTCAGGCCATTGAACAGCACAGCTGGCCCGGCAATGTGCGCGAATTGATCAACGCGATCAAGCGTGCGTCCATCATGGCCGATGGCGACCGCCTGACCTGCGAAGACCTGGGGCTGCCCA
>JANOAM010000199.1:0-11137 GCA_031411215.1 Betaproteobacteria bacterium | reverse complement strand
ACGGCCGCCTGGGTGGACCTGGGCCGCATCGCGCCTGCGGTGCAGCCGCGCCGCCAGACCGGGGGCTATGTCTCCGTGCAGTTCGCTTTCTGACCGCCTTCCAGAAATTCAAGGATTTCCGCCATGCGACGCGCCTTCTTCACCCTGCTGCTAGCCGTGGCGGCCGGCTCGGCCCACCTCAGCGCCTGGGCCGACGACAGCCTGTACCGCGCCTTCGGCGAGAAGCCCGGCATCCAGGTGCTGATGCAGGACTTTGTGCAACGCCTGACAGCCGACCCACGCACCGCGCCCTTCTTCAAGGACACCAAACTGCCGCGCCTGGTGGACCTGCTGACCCAGCAGGTGTGCAAGGAAAGCGGCGGCCCCTGCGTCTACGAAGGCGACCCCATGGGCCCCGTGCACAAGGGCCTGGAGATCGGCCGCGGCGACTTCAACGCGCTGGTGGAAGTGCTGCAGCAGAGCATGGACGCACGCGGTGTGCCGTTCACCGCGCAGAACGCGCTGCTGGCGCGCCTGGCGCCCATGCACCGGGACATCGTCACGCGCTGAGCGTGTGCTCGGTCTCTAACGCGGCTGCGCCGCCAGCCACACGGCCATGCGCGCTTCCAGCGCCGCCAGCGGCACGGACCCGGTTTCCAGGATGGCGTCGTTGAAGGCGCGCAGGTCAAAGCGCGCACCCAGCGCGGTTTCCGCACGCTGGCGCATCTGGCTGATGCGGATCTGGCCGATCTTGTAGGCCAGGGCCTGGCCCGGCCAGGCGATGTAGCGGTCGACCTCGTTGACGATGTCCTGCTCGGTCTTGGCGCTGTGGGCCTTGAAGTAATCAATGGCCTGCTGCCGTGTCCAGCCAAAGGCGTGCATGCCGGTGTCCACCACCAGGCGCACGGCGCGCCACTGTTCGTAGGTCAGCTGGCCGAAGCGCTCGTACGGGTCGTCATACAGGCCCATGTCATAACCGAGCTGTTCCGCGTACAGCGCCCAGCCTTCGCCATAGGCCACGAAGTAGGCGGTCTTGCGGAACATGGGCATGTCCGGCAGTTCCAGCGCGCGCGCAAACTGCATGTGGTGGCCGGGCACGGCTTCGTGCAGGCTCAGCGCCATCATTTCCCAGGAGGGGCGCGTTTCGGGCTTGTAGAGGTTGACGTAGTAGTAGCCGGGCCGGGCTTGCGCATTCGGGCCATCGGCCGCACCGCCCTGGTAGTAGGCCGTGGTGGTGTCGGGCGCGATGTTGTCAGGAATGGGTCGCACGCCGTAGGGCAAACGCGGCAGCGTCTTGCTGATCTTCACCAGTTCCGGGTCGATGCGCTTGGACACGTCGCGGTAGAGCATCAGCAGCTCTTGCGGCGTCTTGGCGAAGAAGCGCGGGTCGGTGCGCAGGAAGTGGAAGAACTCGGCCATGGTGCCTTTGAAGCCGGCCTCGGTCTTGGTCTTCTCCATCGCGGCGTCCAGCCGCGCCACTTCGGCCAGGCCGATGTCGTGGATCTCTTTGGCCGTCAGCGGCGTGCTGGTGAAGCTGCGCACCAGCATGCCGTAGTAGGCCGCACCGTCCGTCTGTGCGGTGGCGGCGATGCTGTCGCGTGTCTTGGGCAGGTATTCGCGCTCGAACACCGTCTGCAGTTCGCGGTAGGCGGGCACGATCTTCTGCAGGATCAGTTGCTGCGCCTCGGCTTGCAGGGCGGCGCGGTCGCCTTCGGGCACGCCAGCCTTCATCGTGCGCAGCGGCGCGTAGAACGGGCTCTGCTTGGCGTCGCTGACGATCTGTGCGGCGATCTGCGCCGGCACACGCTGCATGAGCACACGCGGTGGCAAACGGCCGGCCCGCAAGCCCTCGCGAAGCAGCACGATGTTCTGCGCCACCAGCGTGGGCACGCCCGCCAGGCGCGCCAGGTACTGGCGGACCTGCGGCGCGTTGGCCAGCGGCATGGTCTGCGCAATGCCGTCGGCCGTCTGCACACCGCCCTGGTGGCCGATGGGCTGCAGCCACTCCTGGAATCGCTGCCGCTCCACGGCCAAGGCCAGCTGCCATTCAAAGGTGTCGTAGTGCAGTTGGTCCGCGGCCGACAGTTGCGCACGCGGGATGGCGCGCAGCCGTGCCAGCGCGTCGCGTTCCGCCGCTTCGCGCGCGGCGATGCCGGCCACGCTCATGTCGGTCCAGCGGTCGTCGTAGCGGGTGTCGCCCTGGTAGCTGGCGGATTCGGGGCTGTCGCGCAGGCTGCGTTCCCATTCAGTGTCGAACAGGGCGTGAAGGGCTTGGGCAGGCGTATTCATGGGCTTGCGGACCTGAGCGGCCAATGGAACCAGGGAGCAGGCGAGCAGGCCCGCCAGGAGCAGGGCGCGCGCGTTCAAGCAGGTGCCGCCGCAAGACGTTTGCGCGCCGCCAGGTGGCGCAGCACCATGGGCACGGCCAGCGCCAAGCCAATCAACGTGGGCGTCAGGCCGGGCGCGATCATCAGCACCGCGGCCAAGCCGCACAGCGCTTGTTCGCCACGCTTCATCTCCACCAGGAAGAACTTGGACAGTGACGCAGCGAGCAGGGTGATGCCCAGCACGCAGCCAATGAAGGTGACCGCGAAGTCATAGCCCGTGAAGCCTTTGGCCACGATCAGCAAGCTGGGCGAGAAGACAAAGACAAACGGCACCAGGGCCTTGGCCATGCCCAGGCGGAAAGCCATGTTGCCGGTCTTGAAGGGGTCGCTGCCCGCCATGCCTGCGGCGGCATAAGCCGCAAGCGCCACGGGCGGTGTGATGTCCGCCAGCACGCCGTAATAGAAGACGAAGAAGTGCGCCACCAGCGGTTCCACGCCCAGGCCCACCAGGGTGGGCGCGGCCACCGTCACCATGATGATGTAGTTGGCCGTGGTGGGGATGCCGCAGCCCAGCAGGATGCACACCAGGCCCGTCATCACCAGTGCCACCAGCAGCGTCAGCGACTGGGGTTCCATCAGGCTGGCCGGCACCAGCGTGCCCACGCCGCCGGCCACGGCCTGCGCTGCGCCGGTGATGATGGTGCTGAGCTTGAAGCCCACGCCGGTGAGTGTCACCACGCCGATCACCAGGCCCACCGTGGCCGCCGCCGCGCCCACCGCCAGCGCGTACTTGGCGCCGGTGCTGAAGGCTTCGATCAAGGCCGGCGTGGCGATGCGGCCGTCCACCTTCAGCGTTTTCAGCAGGATAGGCGTGGCGACCAGCGCCGCGCCGAAGATGGCCAGCTTGACTTCCATGCTCTCGATGCCGCCCACCAGCAGCACGGCCAGCACCGCATGCAGGCCGATCATCAAGGCCCAGTGGCGCGGCGTGTTGCCGCCCACGCGGGTGGTCAGGCCCACGATGGCGCAGGAACTGATGCCGCTGAAGGCCGCGAGATACGGCGTGCGGCCGCTGACCAGGATGAAGATCAGCAGGAACAGCGGGATCAGCGTCGGCCAGCGGTCACGGAAGCTCTGCCTGAGTTTGGGCATCTCCTCTTCCGTCAGGCCACGCAGCCCGAAGCGCTTGGCCTCGAAGTGCACCTGCATGAAGACGCCGAAGAAGTGCATGAAGGCCGGTACGGCCGCGGCCACGATGATGGTCTGGTAGGGGACCGAAAGGAACTCGATCATCAGGAAGGCCGCCGCACCGAGAACCGGCGGCGTGATCTGGCCGCCGGTGGACGATGCCGCTTCCACCGCAGCCGCGAATTCGCGCTTGTAGCCGACGCGGATCATGGCCGGGATCGTGAGGGACCCCACCGTCACCGCATTGGCCACGCTGCTGCCGGAGAGCATCCCGAACAGCGCCGAGCCGAACACGCTCACCTTGGCCGGCCCGCCCGCATAGCGCCCGGCGATGCTGCTGGCCACGTCCAGGAACAGCTGGCCCAGGCCGATGCGCGTGGCCAGCACGCCGAACAGCACGAAGTGGAAAACGTAGGTCGCCACCACGCCCACCGCAATGCCGTAGACACCCTGGCTGGTGAGGTACTGGTGGTTGATCAGCTGGCTCCAGCTGGCACCCGCGTGCTTCAGCAAGCCGGGGAACACGGGCCCCGCCAGCGCGTAGACCATGAAGCCGATGGCGATGATGGGCAGCGGCCAGCCCATGCTGCGGCGTGTGGCTTCGAGCAGCGCGAAGATCAGCACGCTGCCCATGACCACGTCCAGCAGCAGCGGGTTGCCGACGCGGAAGGTCAGGTCTTCGAAGATCCAGGGGATGTAGAGCACCGCCGCGGCCACGGCCAGGGCCAGCAACCAGTCGAACCAGGGCACGTTGCCGGGCGTGGACCAGCGGTGTGCGGCGGTCTTTTCCAACAAGGTCTTGCGGTGTGGGAACACCAGGAAGATCAGCCCCAGCACGAAGGCCAGGTGCACACCGCGGTGTGTCACTTCCTGCAGCAGGCCGAAGCCCGCCGTGTAGTAGTGAAACGCGGACAGCAGGATGAGCAGGCCGCCAACGACCGTCGCTGCCACCGCCGTCAGCGGGCGGAAGCGCATCTCGGGGTCGAACTTCTGCTCGAGCTCTTGAAGCGCCTTGTCGTCAGGCAGCGTGGTGGTGCTCATCCTGCGCTGCCGCTTACTTCAGCAAACCAGCTTCCTTGTAAAACTTCTCCGCACCCGGGTGGAAGGGAATGCCGGCGCTGCGCACGGCGTTTTCCTTGGTGATGTACTTGCCCTTGGCGTGGCCATTGGCCAGTTGCGCCTGGCCGGCGGGACCGAACAGCGCCTTGGTGATCTCGTAGACGGTGGCCGCGTCGGCCTTGTCGCTGGTGACCCACTGCGCACCCACGGCCAGCGTCTTCACCGCGCCCACGCCCTTGTAGGTGTCGGCGGGAATGCTGTCGTCGGAGAAGAAGGGGCTGGCCTTCTTCAGTGCGTCGGCCGCGGCGCCATCAATGGCCAGGATGTCGATGCCGGTGCCGGCCGAAGCCAGTTCCGCAATGGCGCCAGCCGGTGCGCCGCCGGTGAAGAAGAAGGCGTCCAACGAACCGTCCTTCAGCTTGTCGCCGGCCTGGTTGGGCTTGATGTATTCGGGCTTGATGTCGCTTTCCTTCAGGCCGTAGGCGGCCAGGATGGCGCGGGCATTCACCAGCGTGCCGGAGCCGGGTTCGTCCAGCGCCACGCGCTTGCCCTTCAGGTCGGCCACGGACTTGATGCCGGAGCCCTTCTTGACCACCACGTGCACACTTTCCGGGTACAGGTTGGCGATCAGCCGCAGGCCCGGCACATTGGGCTTGCCTTCGTAAAGGCCCGTGCCCTTGAAGGCCCAGGTGGCCACGTCGGACTGGCTGAAGCCGCTTTCCATCGAACCACCGGCAATGCCGTTGACGTTGGCCACGCTGCCGTTGCTGGCCTGCGCAGTGGCGACGATCTTGCCCGGCTGGCTCACCGCGTTGGCGATCATGCCGCCCACGGGGTAGTAGGTGCCGGCCGTGCCGCCGGTGCCGATGCGGAAGAACTGCTGCGCGTGGGCTGTCGAGCTGGCCAGTGCCAGAACGGCAGCAAAAGACAGGATGCGGGTGAGTTTCATGCGGGCTCCTCGTTGTGCGCGCCGTGGCGCGCGGTGAAGGAGCCGATTCTTGCTCAGCGCAGGGCCAGGTCCACCGCCACGCCGGCAAACACCGCAAAACCCACCCAGTGGTTCAGGCGGAAGGCCTTGAAGCAGCCGTCCCGGCTGCGCTGGCGGATCAGCGTGTAGTGCCAGGCCGCCTGCGCGGCCGCGGCGGCCACGCCCAGCAGGAACACCTTGCCCAGGCCCAGCGACAGGCCCAGGCCGGCCCAGGACAGCAGGTAGGCGGCGTAGAAGGCCATCACGCCCACGACGTCCATCGCACCCAGCGTGATGGCGCTGGTCTTCAGGCCTATGCGCAGGTCGTCGTCGCGGTCGACCATGGCGTATTCGGTGTCGTAGGCCAGCACCCAGAACAGGTTGCCCAGCAGCAGCCACCAGGCGTGCGGCGGCACGGCGGCGTTGATGGCGGCCACGCTCCATTCCGTGCCACCCTGCGCGGCGGCAAAGGCCATAGGGATGCCGAAGCTGAAGGCCACACCCAGCACGGCCTGCGGCATGCTCAGCACCCGTTTGGCGTAGGGGTAGATCAGCGTGACGGCCAGCGCCGCAAAGCTCAGCAGGATGGCCGGTGCGCTGGTCGTCAGCACCAATCCGAAGGCGACCAGCGCCAGTGCCGCGCCCAGCAGCAGCGCTTCTTTCGTGGACACCGCGCCGCTGGTCACCGGGCGCTGCGCAGTGCGCTTGACGTGTTTGTCAAAGTCGCGGTCGGCCACGTCGTTGACGCAGCAACCGGCGCTGCGCATCAGCACGGTGCCCGCGGTGAAGACGACAGCCAAGTGCCAGCCGGGCCAGCCGTCGGCGGCGATCCACAGCGCACTGAGCGTGGGCCACAGCAGCAGCAGCCAGCCGGCGGGGCGGTCCCAGCGGATCAGGTTCAGGTACAGCGACAGGCGGCTGGGTGCGGGGTTGGACATCGCCGGATTATCGGCAGCGCGACGGCGCGGCAGGCGGCACGGCCAGAATCACGCCATGACCATGCACACCAATCCCTACCTGGACATCCACCCCGAGGTGGCCGCCGCGCTGGCCGCCGCCCGGCCCGTGGTGGCGCTGGAGTCCACCATCATCAGCCACGGCATGCCCTGGCCGCAGAACGTGGACACGGCGCTGGCGGTGGAAGCCGAAGTGCGGGCGCAGGGCGCCGTGCCGGCCACCATCGCCGTGCTGCACGGGCGCCTGAAGGCCGGGCTCACGCGCGAAGAGATCGACACCCTGGGCCGCGCCGGTGCCAGCGTGGCCAAGGCCAGTCGACGTGATCTGCCGCTGCTGGTGGCGCGTGGACTGCATGGCGCAACGACGGTGGCCGCCACCATGATCGTGGCCGCGCTGGCCGGCATCCGCGTCTTTGCCACCGGCGGCATTGGCGGCGTGCACCGCGGCGCCGAGACCAGCTTCGACATCTCTGCCGACCTGCAGGAACTGGCGCACACGCCGGTGGCCGTGGTCTGCGCCGGCATCAAGAGCATCCTGGACCTGGCGCTGACGCGCGAGTACCTGGAAACGCACGGCGTGCCTTTGATCGGCTTCGGCACCGACCGCCTGCCCGCCTTCTACAGCCGCGACAGCGGCCATGGTGTGGACGTGCGGCTGGACACGGCGGCCGAGGTGGCGGCCGTGATGCGCGCGCAGTGGGGATTGGGCTACCCGGGCGGTCTGGTCGTTGCGAACCCGGTGCCGGAAGCGCATGCCATGCCGCGCGAGCGCGTGGACGCGGCTATCGCGCAGGCCCTGGCGGAAGCGCAGGCCCAAGGCATCAGCGGCAGGGACAGCACGCCTTTCCTGCTGCAGCGGGTGAACGAACTGACCGGCGGCCAAAGCCTGACCGCCAACATCCAGCTGGTGCTGAACAACGCGCGGCTGGCCGCGCAGGTGGCGGTGGCTTACTGCGCCAGTGAGGCCACCGCCTGAGCAGCTTCAGCCCGCGCGGCGGCGGCTCGCGCCCAGCAGGCCCAGACCGGCCAGCAGCAGGGCCACGGAGCCGGGTTCGGGCACAGCGGTGGTGGTGAAGCCGGTGAAGCTGCCCAGGCCTTGGTTACCGCGCGCCGGCTGGTAGCTGAAGAAGGCCTCGCTGATGTCGGAGAAGCCGGCCGTGAGCGCCACGGCGGTGCTGAACGAGTCGGTGTCCAGGTAGTCGATGCCGACAAAAGTGCCGCCGACAAACCAGGCCACGGCGGGCAGGTCACCGCTGAGCAGCGTGTAGGTGTCGCCTGCGAAGTCCAGCGTGAAGCTGTCCAGGTCCACCGAACCGTCGTAGCCGGCCAACGGGTCGGCATAGGAGAAGTTGCCGCTGAAACCGGTACCGGCCAGAGGGCCGGAATCAGTCAGACCCGTGTAGCTGACCGTGGCGGCCTGTGCGGACAGGCCGCCCAGGGCCAGGGCAAACGCCGCCAGCAAAGGACGCAAGGAGGAGGTGAAAGGCTTCATGGTGTTTCCGGCAAGGTTCATTGAGCAAAGTAGTTGGCGCTGAGCACGGTGCAGCCCTGGTTCTTGATCAGCACCATGGCGCGCGGCAGGGCGGGGCCGCCGGCGTCGGGGTCGATGCTGATCAGCGCGTCGGCGGCGCCGCTGGCGGTGCACTTCAGGTAGCCCTGCGCGATGGGGCTGGTGGACGTGATGCCCATGTTCTGCAGCACGGCGCGCAGGTCCACCACGTCGCCGAAGCTCAGGTCGGTGATGGTCGCGCCACCGGTGAAGCCGGCCGTGAAGACAAACCAGTCGTTGCCGCCGCCACCGGTCAGCGTGCGCCGACCGGCGCCGCTGAAGATGATGTCGTCACCCGCCGTGCCGGCCACGGCGGTGCTGGCCAGTGCCGCGGTGATGGTCTTGTAGATGGACAGGCCCACGACCACCGGGTCGTGGTCCGACGCGCGCCACGGCGCCACCGTGTACGGGTCGGCCGGGCACAGGCCGCCGCAGGTCGTCAGCGGGGCCTTGAACTCGGTGTTGTAGTCCTGCACCAGGGTTTCGTCGGCGTTGATGTGCCACTCGGTTGCGCCGGTCACCTTGGGCGACAGGGTGGCGGTCGTGATCGCATGGTCCAGCCGGCCGGCCGTGCCGTCGAACACGTAGCTGTAGCCGAAGCTGTTGTAGCGGCCGATCTGGTCCACGTAACCACTGCTGGTGAGGTCAAAGATCGGGTCTTCCTGGCCGTAGGCGTTGAAGTCGCCGACCAGCAGCGCGTCGTTGCTGCCCACGGTGGACTGCACCTGGGCCACAAACGTGCGCAGGCGCTGCGCCTGTTGTTTACGCTGCAGGTTCCAGCAGCCCTGGCCGTCGCCCACGTCGTTGTTGCCGGCGTAGTCGCTGCTGCCAACCGACGGGCAGCTGCCCTTGGACTTGAGGTGGTTCACCACCAGCGCAAAACGTTCGCCGTTGGCCATCTGGAAACCCTGGGCCAGCGTCGGGCGGTTGTTGATGGGGTCGGTGTCGCTCATGGCCGCACCGGACAGCGTCATGCGGGCTGGTTTGTAGATCATGGCCACGCGGATGGCGTCGGTGCCGGTGTTGGCCGGTGCCGGGGCCACGGCGTACAGCGCCAAGCCTATACGCGCGTTGAGCGCGTCCACCAGGTTCTGCGCCGCGATGCTGCCGTTGTTCTGGATCTCCATCAGGCCGTAGGCGTCGGCGTCGATGGCGGCCATGGCTTCGACGATCTTGGCGCGCTGGCGCAGGAATTCGTTCAGGTTGTCGGCGCCGCGGCAGTTGCCGGCGGACACGCCACTGCCCAGGCTGCAGCCCTGGCCCGTCTGGCCGGCCACATTGCTGCCGTCGGTGAAGGTGGTGAAGTAGTTCAGCACGTTGAAGCTGGCCACCTTGACGTTGCCACCCACCGGGTCCGGCGCGCTGGTGCGCGGGTTGGCGGTGACAAAGGCCGGTGCCACGGTCGGGTGGATCTTGTAGTCGCCCGGGTCGGCGTTGCTGCTGGTGGCCAGGCCGAAGTCGATGACGCCCGTCAGCGGGCCGCTGACCTGGTCACCCGCGCGCGGCAGAGCACCGGCGCCCAGGTACGGCGTGGGGTTGACGTTCTGCAGGCTGCTGCCGTCGTCCAGGATGATGCGGCGGCGGGCGTTCTCAACGGCCAGAGCCAAGGCCTGGGTGCTGCCCGGGCGGTAGCGGTTGGTCGGCGTTTCCTGGCGGCCACCCACGGCCAGGGTCAGCTGGCCATAGCGGCCCTGGAAGAAGTTCTGCTGCACCGTCAGCGGACCAGCCAGCGTGACCAGCATGCCCTCGTAGCGTTCCAGGTCGTCTTCCACCAACTCGGGCAGGCTCACCACGGTGGGCGTGATGCTGCCCGTGCCCAGCAGCGTGACGCTGGTGACGGTGGCCAGTTCGGTCACCGTGCGGGCGGCGGTGTGCGCGTTGGACGCGGAGCCGGTGTTGAACTCCGTCACCGTGCCCACCACCTGCACCCGGTTGCCCACCAACGCAGCCGGGTACACGGTGCTGCTGGTGAAGACGAAGATGCCGTCGGACGTGAGCGGGTTGCCGTCACCCACCGGGTCCTGCATGAAGAAGCCGTTGTTGACGACCTTGGTCACCACGCCGCTGCTGCGGGCCAGGGTGCCGACGAAGGTGCTCTGCGCGCCGTTGCCCTGGATGGTGTAGATCGCCAGGTCGGTAGGCGTGCCACCACCCCCGCCACCGCCGCCGCCACCGCCTGTGCAGGCTGTGAAGGCGGACGCGCTGTTGCGTGGGTTCGGCGTGCCGACGCTGAAGTCGGTGCCGTTGACATTGGTGTCGGTGCAGCCGTCGGCCGCGCGCAGCAGGGCGGTGGCGTTGGCCGGCGCTGCCGTGGGAACGTTGCCTTCGCTGCAGCTGGCAGTGGTGCCAAAGCCGACGAAGTCAACGACCGCGACGTTGGTGATCGGGCAGGCGCCCGCCAGCGCCGTGACGCTGTTGACCAGGGCCACCTTGCCGGCTGTGGCGCTCATGGCCGTGGTGCCGGTGACATCCGGCGTGGGCAGGGCCGGTTGCCCGGTGTTGGCGCCCGTGGCCAGCTTGATCAGGTAGAAGCCGCCTGCCGGGATGCTGCCGGTCAGCGGCGTCAGCTGCGAACCACCCCAGGTGGTGCCCGCGGCCGACGCGTACTGCACCGACCAACCGGCCAGGCTGACGGCCGTGGTGCCGGTGTTGCGCAACTCCACGAAGTCGGCATTGAACAGGCCACCGGTATTGCCACCGCCGCCGTAGATCTGGCTGATCTGCACCGCAGCGCCGGCGGGCGCCACCGCAGTCAGCAGAGCCAGGGACCATGCGGCAGCAAGGCCAGGGGGACGGTAGCGCGCCGGCAGGCGCAACAGGACACTTGAAAACATGCGGGGAACTCCTCCGGGCAGAAACCGCCTAGCCTCGGTCATGGTTGTGATGGCGGCATGACAGTTTGGCTTGCTCTGCGACGCCGTGGGGCGGCACCCCCGCGGATGCAGGGTGGGCTCATCCCCTTGGCGCGGCGGCGCGATCGCGGATCTCGCGAAAGTCCTGCTCAAGGGAGGGCCGCAATGCCTCATGCTGGGGCTGGCCGCACGGCCTTGGCACCGACACGCACTGGAGCTGCGCACCATGAGCAATCTCTTCCGAGGCGAAGTCGCCCTCA
>JANOAM010000198.1:0-4242 GCA_031411215.1 Betaproteobacteria bacterium | reverse complement strand
CTTGCCGAAGCTCTTGCGGATCCGCTTGCGCTCGGTGTACGTGTAGGGGGTTGCTTGCGCCATTGAACTCTCCTGTCGATAACCCGCGCCTGGCCTGGACACGGGTCAATCGGGCGACTGGCTACTCAGATGTTGCATCTGAGGCTTGGTGACGGGCCACTACCCGTCGCTGGCGGACAACCCCGGCATTGCACCGGAGTCCGACCAAACCCGTTCTTTGCAGTCGGATCAAAGAACACTGCGAAGGCCGCGGAGCGGGCTTCGCGCTGTTCTCACAACGCAGCAATCCGTCAGATGCCCGCCGTAGCGAGCGGCCCGATATCGGCTTGAGCAGCGCAGCCGTACTCCTGTACGGCGAGCAGCGCAGAGTCGATAGCGGGTCGCGCAGTAGGCGGGGGCCGATGGACTTACTTGATCTCGGCCTTGGCGCCGGCATCCACCAGCTTCTTGAGCGCGGCTTCGGCGTCAGCCTTGGCCACGGCTTCCTTGACGGCCTTGGGAGCGCCGTCGACCATGTCCTTGGCTTCCTTCAGGCCCAGGCCCGTCAGTTCACGCACGGCCTTGATGACCTGCACCTTGTTGGCGCCAGCTTCCAGCAGCATGACGTTGAATTCGGTCTGCTCTTCCGCCACAGCGGCGGCAGCACCACCACCACCGGCGGCCGGGGCGGCCATGGCGGCTGCGGAAACACCGAACTTCTCTTCAATGGCCTTGACCAGGTCATTGAGTTCCATCACGGTCATGCTGTCCATGGCGGACAGGAAAGCGTCTTTATCGAATGCCATTTTGATTACCTGTAGATCGTTGATTGGTTGGATCGAATGCGTTCAGCTCATCAGGCCGCAGCAGGTGCTTCGGCCGCGGGTTCGGCTGGGCTGTCGGCCGGGGCCGGGCTGTCGACTGAACTGCCGCCCCGCTTCTCGACCAGCGCCGCCAACACACCAGCCATGCGCTGAATGGGCGACATCAGCAGGCCTGCGACTTGCGCGATCAGCACTTCGCGGCTGGGGATCGCGGCCAGGGCCTTGATACCGTCAGCGTTGAGTGCCTTGCCCGCAAAGGCGCCACCCTTGACGATGAGCTTGTCGTTGCTCTTGGCGAAGTCGGAAATGACTTTCGCCGCAGCAACGGCATCCTCGGAAAAGCCGTAGATCAGCGGACCGACCATGGCACCCTGGGCCACCTCGAACGGGGTGCCGGCGACAGCACGACGGGCCAGGGTGTTCTTCAGCACGTGAAGGTACACACCCTTGGACCGCGCATCGACGCGCAGCTTGTTCAGGTTTTCCACGGTGAGGCCACGGTACTCGGCCAACGCCAACGTCTGCGAACGTGCGGCTTGCGCCGACACGTCCGTGACCACGGCTGCCTTCTCGTTGCGATTGAGACTCAAAGGTCTGCTCCTCACACATTACGTGTCGGCTGGGCCCTCATTGAATTTTGGGCTTGCCCGGCACACCGGTTTCAGCAGCCATCTGTGAAGGGGCAACCCGAAGGCCTTTCCAATCAACAGCGGGACCGCCATCTGCGCTGGCTTCAAGCGTCACCTTCTCGGATCGGCTCTCGATTACGGGGTTCAGATGCAACCCCACCAGCGGTCTTGGATGGCCTGGCAGCGTTGCCGCCACCAGCCCACCAATTCAACAGGCTGCGCGCCAGACTCGCGCGCTGCCTTTGTTCACATCAGGCCGAGGCTTGCACGGCCAGGGACTGCGTGTCCACGCGGACACCCACACCCATTGTTGAGGACACCGCCACCTTGCGCAGGTAGATGCCCTTGCTGGTGGCCGGCTTGGCCTTGTTCAGGGCGTCGATCAGTGCACGCAGGTTGGCCGTCAGCTTGTCGTCTTCGAAGCTGCGGCGGCCGATCGTGCCGTGCACGATGCCGGCCTTGTCGACGCGGAACTGCACCTGGCCGGCCTTGGCGTTACGGACGGCTTGCGCCACGTCCGGCGTCACGGTGCCGACCTTGGGGTTGGGCATCAGGCCGCGCGGGCCCAGGATCTGGCCCAGCGTACCGACGACGCGCATGGTGTCCGGCGACGCGATGACCACGTCGAAGTCCATCTTGCCGGCCTTGATCTCGGCAGCCAAGTCGTCCATGCCGACGATGTCGGCGCCGGCGGCCTTGGCTTCTTCAGCCTTGACGCCTTGGGCGAACACGGCCACGCGCTTGGTCTTGCCGGTGCCAGAGGGCATCACGACCGCGCCGCGAACCACCTGGTCGGACTTCTTGGCGTCGATGCCCAGTTGCACGGCCACGTCGATGGATTCATCGAACTTGGCGGTGGCGGCTTCCTTGACGAGGGCCAGAGCTTGCTCCAGCGGGTACAGCTTGTTGCTGTCGACCTTGCCCTGTTGGGCCTTGGTCTTCTTGGTCAGCTTGCTCATGTTCAGACTCCTTCGACGACGATGCCGATCGAGCGGGCCGAGCCCGCGATGATCTTCACTGCGCCGTCCAGGTCGGCGGCGTTCAGATCCTTCATCTTGATCTTGGCGATCTCTTCGAGCTGTTCGCGCGTGACCTTGCCCACCTTGTCAAGGTGCGGCTTGCCAGAACCCTTTTCGATCTTGGCGGCCTTCTTCAGCAGGGCGGTCGCGGGCGGCGACTTGATGATGAAGGTGAAGCTCTTGTCAGCGAACGCGGTGATCACGACCGGCAGCTTCATGCCGATCTCGAAGCCCTGCTGCGTCTGGGCATTGAACGCCTTGCAGAACTCCATGATGTTCAGGCCACGCTGACCCAGTGCGGGGCCGATCGGGGGCGACGGGTTGGCCTTGCCGGCCGGCACTTGCAGCTTGATAAAGCCGACGATTTTCTTTGCCATGATGGCTCCTCGAGTTCAAACGCTTGGGTCAAGCCCAGGCTCCTCGTCTATCGACCCTGACTGGTGTCGGCGCGCCGGGGTCGGGGCGGCGCACCCGCTTGCATTCAGTACAGCTTCAGCGAGCGGTCAGATCTTCTCGACCTGCGCGAAGTCCAGCTCCACGCCCGTGGCACGGCCGAAGATCGTGACACTGACCTTGACCTTGCTCTTTTCGTAGTTGACGTCTTCCACCGCACCGTTGAAGTCGGTGAAAGGGCCTTCCTTGACGCGCACCAGCTCGCCCACGGTCCATTCGACCTTGGGCTTGGGCTTGTCCACGCCTTCCTGCATCTGGTTCACTATCTTGGCGACCTCGGCCTCAGAGATCGGCGCCGGGCGGTTGCGCGCGCCGCCGATGAAACCCGTCACCTTGCTGGTGTGCTTGACCAGGTGCCAGGTGTCGTCGTGCATCTCCATCTCCACCAGCACATAGCCGGGGTAGATGCGGCGTTCGGTGACGCTCTTCTTGCCGTTCTTCAGTTCCACCACTTCTTCGGTGGGGACCAGGATGCGGCCGAACTTGTCCTGCATACCGGCGCGATCGATGCGCTCGCGCAGGTTGCGTTCGACGGCCTTCTCCATGCCGGAGTAGGCGTGCACGATGTACCAGCGCTTGGCGGAGGCCGTTGCGGGTGCGATCACCGGTGCGATCACGGATGCAGCAGCACCGGTATCGGGAATGGCTTGGGGATCAGTCATGGTGTGATGGTCTTCCAAGCGAAATCAGTGGCGCCAGCCCAGGATCAGGTCGTACAGCACCCACTCCAGCGTCTTGTCGGTGAACCACATGAACAGCGCCATGATGAACACGAACGCGAACACGTAGCCCGTCATCTGGGTGGCTTCCTTGCGGGTGGGCCAGACCACCTTCTTGGTCTCGCGAACGGAGTCGCGACCGAAGGCGATGAGCTGGCGACCGGACTCCGACACGAAGAACAGGGCCACGCCGGCCGCAAACAGCGCCAGCAGCGCGACGACGCGCAGCCACAGGTCCTGCTTGCCCAGGGCGTAGAAGACCACGACAGAAGCCACCAGCAGCAGGGCGGCGCCGGCCAGCTTGGCCTTGTCTGCGCCCGTGGAGACGGTTTCGACTTCGGGTTGGGTGGACATAACGTTCAATCTTGGTTGCCGCGTGAGCGACAGCATGGGCCGGCGCGAATCTGAAAATTAACAGGAGCAAAGCCCGCCGACCCTTTCAGGCCCGCGGGCTGGCTTGTTTCTCTACAACCACCGTGGACAAAGCCGGGTGGCAGGGGCAGAGGGGATCGAACCCCCGACCTTCGGTTTTGGAGACCGACGCTCTGCCAGTTGAGCTATGCCCCTGCGGAAAACTGATTCCTTATTCGATGATCTTGGCGACGACGCCGGAGCCGAC
>JANOAM010000197.1:0-6970 GCA_031411215.1 Betaproteobacteria bacterium | reverse complement strand
GCAGCGCGTCGAGGTTGCCCATGTACAGGCAGCTGTCCAGGCCCTGCGCGATGTTCGCCAGGCCACGCGTGATCTTGCGCGTGACGAAGGTCTCGCCGCGGCGCGGGCTTTCATGGTTGAAGAGGATGCCGTTGCAGGCGTACATGCCGTAGGACTCGCGGTAGTTGACCGTGATCCAGTAGGCATAGAGCTTGGCCACCGCGTAGGGGCTGCGCGGGTAGAAGGGCGTGGTCTCGCGCTGCGGCGTTTCCTGCACGAGACCGTAGAGCTCGCTGGTGCTGGCCTGGTAGAAGCGGGTCTTCTTCTCCAGGCCCAGGATGCGCACCGCTTCCAGCAGACGCAGCGGGCCGATGGCGTCCACGTCGGCGGTGTACTCCGGCGTCTCGAAGCTCACCGCCACATGGCTTTGTGCGCCCAGGTTGTAGATCTCGTCGGGCTGCACCTGCTGCACCACGCGGATCAGGTTGGTGGCGTCGGCCAGGTCACCGTAGTGCAGATGCAAACGCGGCTCATCTTCATGCGGGTCCTGGAAGATGTGGTCCACGCGCGACGTGTTGAAGGACGAAGCTCGGCGCTTGATGCCGTGCACGGCATAACCCTTGGCCAGCAGGAATTCGGCCAGGTACGAGCCATCCTGACCGGTGATGCCGGTGATCAATGCGGTCTTGCCGTTGCGGGGGGCGGTCATGGCGGTCCTTGGGGCGCCATGGCGGCGCTACCGGAAGTTTGGCCGTCGCCGCACACCGCCAATCGCTGGAAATCCGCCCCAGTCCGGGGCCAGTTCCGGCCTCCGCCTTTCAGGGATAGGGGTGCGGCATCACCACACCGCGCCGCGGCACGGTGCGGGAGATCGTGGGGTCGCGCCGGTCAAAGGCGCGCCGCACCACGTCGGCCGCACGTTCCCAGCCAAAGCCGCCGTGCACCAACGCACGGGCGGATTCGCCCATGCGCTCACCCTGTTCGGGGGACTCCAGCAGCCGCGCCGTGGCCTCGGCCATGGCCTTGGCGTCAGGCGCTTCCAAGCCGACGCCGTGCACCCAGTTCTTGAAGCCGGCCAGGCCGTTGAAGGCCGCCAGGCCGCCAACAACAGGCAGCCCGCAGGCCATGCCTTCCAGGGTCTTGTTGATGAGCCCGAAGCCACCGAACACGGGGCTCCAGATGACACCGCAGTCCGTGTACTCGGCAACCAGGTCGGGGGCGTGGTCCTCATGGTGGGCGCCGGGCGTGGCCGCCAGCAGTTTGCGCAGGGCCGACCCGGCGCTGCGGCCGATGACACTCAGCTCGGACTTCGGACAACGTTCACGCACCAGCGGCCAGACCTCGCGTGCCAGCCACTCGGCCATGCGGCCAGGTTCACCACCCAGTTCGGCCACCAGCAAGACACGCTGGCTGCGCTGCGGACGCACGTCGAACAGTTCGGCGCGCACGCCGTTGGGTGCCAGGCGCGAGCGTCGGCCCGTGCCTTCGCCGACGACACGGCGCATGGCCGTGCGGTCGGCTTCGGTCTGCAGCAGCACACGCCGGTAGGGGCGCAGCAGGTTCGCTTCAATGCGCGCGATCAGCGGTGAACGCAGGCGGTCCAGCAGGGCCTTCAACAGCGGCTTGAAGCCCGGCTCACGGGAGTGGATGTGCCATCGGTAGGTGGCCGCGCGGCAGTCATTGACCAGGGCCACCTGGGTATTCGGCCGCATGTCGGGCAAGGAATCGCAGACGACGCGCCAGCGCGCCACAGCGCTCAGCGGCGTCACCAGCACCTGGGCGTCGTCGGCCGCGGCGTCCAGTTCCTTGGGCACACCGTGGGTCCAGGCGCGCCAGCCATGTTCGACCATCTCGCGGCCGGTCAGCTCGTGCCAGATGCGCGCCATGAGGCCGCGCCGTGGCAGCGTCACGCGCAGGATGGGGCCAAAGCGCCGCTCGTTGTCGACCATCCACGGGCGCTGGTCTTCAGCACCGGGGCCTTGCAGCAGGCAAATCTGCACCGCATGCGAACGCCGCAACTGTTCGACCAGGTGAAACAGCGGCAGCGTCACGCTGTTGCGCGGTGGGTAGGGCAGCTGGTCCGTGACGACGAGGATGCGGTCTTCGGTCATGGCTGCATGTCGTGCCGCTTGGTCCCGATTCTCACCCGGTGCGCCGCGGCCCTTGGCGGCTACTTGGTAGCCGGGCCCTTGTTGATGTCGCCGCTGGTCAGCCCACTGGCCGGCGGAGCGGGCATGGACGCGGCAGCGCCTGCGGCCGTGGCGAACTTGCCCTGGTATTCGATCTTGGCCGCGGCGCGCATGGCCTTCATGTCCTCGTCGACCAGCTTGCGGCGGCGCTCGGTCAGCAGGAACTGCTCGATGGACGGACGGGCCTGCTCCTCACTGACCGGCTGGCTGCGCGAGCCAGCCAGCACCACCACCTGCGCGCCCGTCGGCGTCGGGACGATCATCGCCTGACCGTCCTTCATCTTGGCAATGGCATCCAGCGTGTTGAAAGGCAACTGCTCGGCAGCACGCACGGCCTGGTTGCCTGCGAAACGGATGCCGGACGACTTGAGGTAGTCGACAAATTCGTTGGTGTTCTTGGCCGCGGCCAGGCGTTCGCGGATCTCGGGCAGCTGCTCGGCCCGGGCCTCGATGCCGATTTCCTGCAGGTTGTAGATGCGGCGCTCGCTGAACAGCGCCGGCTTGTCGTTGTAGTACTTCTTGATCTCTTCCGGTGTCGGCTTGGGCGCGGCTTCGCCCAGGCGTTCCACATAGGCGCGACCGAGCACCTCGCGGCGTGCCAGTTCCAGCGCCATCTGCACACCCGGCTCGGCGTCCAGCTTCTGGTCCAGCGCCTTGCGCACGGCCAGTTGCTGGTCCACCAGGCGGTCCAGGATCTGGCGGCCTGCTGCGTCGGTCTGATCGGGGCGCAGGTTGCGCTGCTGGGCCAACAGGAAGTTGACCTGGCCGACGTTGATTTCGTCCTTGTTCACCTTGACCGCGACCTCGCCAGCAGGACCGTCCTTCTTGGCACCGCAACCGGTCAGCGCGGCCGCAGCAACGACAGCAAGCACGGGCAACCCCAGGCGGGCACAGGCGAAAAAACGGGGGGACAGCGACTTCATGCAGGGTTCCTTAGGATCAGGCAACGATGGGCGCCATCTGCTGGTGCGGCAGCCACGGGCGCTAGAGGCGCGTGGCAGTTTACCCCTGGGCCCATGGCCCATCAGGACAAGGATTGCACGCGGGCCCGTTGTCAGCCGCGGTTGGCGGCCTTCACACGGGCCAGCAGCCAGAGTTCCTTGAAGGCGCGGCGCGTCCCCGTGCGGCCTGCATCGGCACGGAGCTGTCGCGCGCCACGTTCAGGAAAGCCTGCAGGTCGCCACATGCCGCTGTGTCCTGCACCACCGTTTGCCCGCACTGCAGGCGCTGGGCGACACGGCGGCGCAGGCGGTTCAGCACTTGATGCCCACGTGCAGCGCCACGACGCCGGCGGCCAGGTTGTGCACGTCCACATGGGCAAAACCCGCCGTCTGCATCAGCGCCTTCAGCGTCGCCTGGTCCGGGTGCATGCGGATGCTTTCTGCCAGGTACTTGTAGCTTTCAGCGTCGCCTGCGATGAGTTTGCCCATCAGCGGCATGAACTTGAAGGAGTACCAGTCGTACGGTTTCTGCAGCGCGGCGGCAGGCTTGCTGAATTCCAGCACCAGCAAGCGGCCGCCGGGCTTCAGCACACGGTTCATCTCGGCCAGCGCCAGGTCCTTGTGGGTCATGTTGCGCAGACCGAAGGCGACGCTGACCAAGTCAAAGCCGCCGGTGGGCGATCCGTCCGCAAAGGGCAGGCGTTCGGCGTCGCAGGCGGCCGTGGGCAGCAGCAGGCCTTCGTCCAGCAGGCGGTCGCGGCCGGTGCGCAGCATGGCCTCGTTGATGTCGGTCAGCACCACACGGCCGTCCTTGCCGGCGCGCTGCGCGAAGGCGCGCGCCAAGTCGCCCGTGCCGCCCGCGATGTCCAGCACCTGCTGCCCCGGCTGCACGTTGGCCACCGCCACGGTGTAGGCCTTCCAGGCCCGGTGCAGGCCCATGGACAGCACGTCGTTCATCACGTCGTACTTGGACGCGACGCTGTCGAAGACACCGCGCACGCGGCGGGCCTTGTCGCCTTCGTCGACGGTCTGGTAGCCGAAGTGGGTCTGCGCCATGGCGGGGCTTTCAGTGGTCTTTCAGTGACTTCCGCAGGCGCCGCCTGCAGCAGCGGCGGGCACCATCGGTGCGTCACGGCTCATGCCGGCGTCCTGCAGACGTTGTTCGTACTTCGACCACAACTCGGCCTGGTCGCGGCCCAGTTTGTACAGGTAGTCCCAGCTGAAGATGCCGGTGTCGTGGCCGTCACTGAAGCGCGGCTGCACGGCGTAGTGGCCCACGGCCTGGAGATCGTCGATACCCACTTCGCGCTTGCCGGTCTGCAGCACTTCCTGGCCCGGGCCATGACCCTGGACTTCGGCCGAGGGCGAATAGACACGCATCAACTCGAAGGGGATACGGAACGCGGCACCATCGTCAAAGGCCACCTCCAGCACACGCGAAGACTGGTGGACCGTGAGCGCGGTCGGTTGCGGGGTGTTGCGGTCCAGGCCAGCCATGGGCGCTCTTCAAGGGTGCGGGGAATTCGCCAGTTTACCGGGCGCCCCTGGCGACCCTGCATGGCCACAACACGATGTGGTCTACACCAGCACGCGTTCGATGCCGCCGTTGTTGGCCTTGGCCACGTAGTCCGGCAGCCAGTTCTCGCCCAGGATCTTGCGCGCCATTTCCACCACGATGTAGTCGGCTTCCAGCAGGCCGCTGTTGAGGTCGTCCTCATAGCGCTTCAGGCCCTGCAGGCAACTGGGGCAGCTGGTGAGGATCTTCACGTTGGCTTGCGCAGGCAACTGTTCGCGCAACTGGGCCTCGCCCTTCTTGATTTCCTCTTCCTTGCGGAAGCGCACCTGCGTGCTGATGTCCGGCCGCGTCACGCCCAGCGTGCCGCTTTCACCGCAGCAGCGTTCGTTCTTGATGACGTTCGGGCCAAGCAAGGCCTTCACCGTCTTCATCGGCTCCTGCAGCTTCATGGGGCTGTGGCAGGGGTCGTGGTAGAGGTAGCCGGCTTCGCTGCCCTTCAGCGTGATGCCCTTTTCCAGCAGGTATTCGTGGATGTCGACGATGCGGCAACCGGGGAAGATGTCCTCGAACTTGTAGCCCTGCAGCTGGTCGTAGCAGGTGCCGCAGCTGACCACCACGGTCTTGATGTCCAGGTAGTTCAGCGTGTTGGCCACGCGGTGGAACAGCACGCGGTTGTCGGTGATGACCTTCTCGGCCTTGTCGAACTGCCCGCTGCCACGCTGCGGGTAGCCGCAGCACAGATAACCCGGCGGCAACACGGTCTGCACACCCGCTTCCCACAACATGGCCTGCGTGGCCAGGCCGACCTGGCTGAACAAGCGTTCGCTGCCGCAGCCAGGGAAGTAGAAGACCGCTTCGGTTTCCGCCGTGGTGGCCGACGGGTTGCGGATGATGGGGACGTAGTCCTTGTCCTCGATGTCCAGCAGCGCACGCGCCGTCTTCTTGGGCAGGCCACCGGGCATCTTCTTGTTGATGAAGTGGATGACCTGTTCCTTCAGCGGCGCGGCACCCAGCGTGGCCGGCGGCGCGCTGGTCTGCTTGCGCGCGGCGGGCTTCATCAGGCCGTTGAGGAAACGCTGAACCTTGAAGCCCACACCGACCATGGCCGTGCGCATCAGCTTGATGGCTTCGGGGTTGGTCGCGTTGAGGAACATCATGGCCGCGGCATTGCCGGGGCGGAAGCTCTTCTGGCCCATCTTGCGCAGCAGGTTGCGCATGTTCATGGTGACGTCGCCGAAGTCGATCTTCACCGGGCAGGGGCTCAGGCACTTGTGGCAGACCGTGCAGTGGTCGGCCACGTCTTCAAAATCCTCCCAGTGTTTGATGCTGATGCCGCGGCGCGTCTGCTCTTCGTACAGGAAAGCCTCGATCAGCAGCGACGTGGCCAGGATCTTGTTGCGCGGGCTGTACAGCAGGTTGGCGCGTGGCACATGCGTGGCGCAGACCGGCTTGCATTTGCCGCAGCGCTGGCAGTCCTTGATGCTCTCGCTGATGGCACCGATGTCGCTTTGCTGCATGATCAGCGACTCGTGGCCCATCAGGCCGAAGCTGGGCGTGTAGGCGGCGCTCAAGTCCGCATGGCGTGAGTCGCTCATGGCCCCACGCAGCAGCTTGCCCTTGTTGAAGCGGCCATCGGGGTCGACGCGCTGCTTGTAGCTGGCAAAGGACGAGAGTTCGTCGTCGGTGAGGTACTCGAGCTTGGTGATGCCGATGCCATGCTCGCCGCTGATCACGCCGTCAAGCCGGCGCGCCAGCGCCATGATGCGGGCCACAGCGCCGTGCGCCGTCTGCAGCATGGCGTAGTTGTCGCTGTTGACGGGGAGGTTGGTGTGCACGTTGCCGTCGCCGGCATGCATGTGCAGGGCCACCCACACGCGACCGCGCAACACCTCCTGGTGGATGCGTGTGCACTCGGTCAAAAGTGGCTGGAAGGAACCGCCGGCGAAGATGTGCTGCAAAGGCGCGCGGATCTGCGTCTTCCAGCTGGCGCGATCGCGCCAATCTTGCAACCGGGCGAAGCAGGTCTCGCCGGTATCTGCTTGAACCGCATCCAGGTTGTCCAGCCAGTGCTGCCACAGCGCACGCACCTCGGCCAGCAGCGCCAGCGCCTGCTGCACACGGTCTTCCAGCAGTTCGGCACTGGGGATGTCACCCGCGTCGTCACTCTTGCCCAGCGGCAGGTTGCCACGGCGGAAGAATGCTGCCAGCGCATCGGCCAGCTCCAGCTTGTTGCGCAGGCTCAGCTCGACGTTGATGCGCTCGATGCCTTCCGTGTACTCGCCCATGCGGTTCAGCGGAATCACCACGTCTTCGTTGATCTTGAAGGCGTTGGTGTGCTTGGCGAT
>JANOAM010000196.1:0-19222 GCA_031411215.1 Betaproteobacteria bacterium | reverse complement strand
GCCGACGCCGGCCGCCGTCTTCAAGCGCTGGGCCGACCACGGCGTCACCGTCTTCTTCGGCGCGCCGACCGGCTTTGCCGGCATGCTGGCCGCGCCCGACCTGCCGCCCAAGTCGGCGGTGCAACTGCGCCTGTGTTCGTCCGCCGGCGAGGCGCTGCCGCGCGAGCTCGGCGAGCGCTTCACCGCGCATTTCGGCGCGCAGATCGTCGACGGGCTGGGCTCGACCGAGATGCTGCACGTCTTCCTGTCCAACCGCCCCGGCGACGTTCGCTACGGCACCTCGGGCCGCGCCGTGCCCGGCTACACGCTGAAGCTGCTGACCGAAGCCGGCGCCGAAGCACCGCAGGGCGAGATCGGCGACCTGTACGTCAGCGGCCCCACGTCGGCACTGATGTACTGGGGCAACCGCGACAAGTCGCGCGCCACCTTCCAGGGCGAGTGGACGCGCACCGGCGACAAGTACTCGACAGACGAGAGCGGCGCGTATGTGTACGCCGGCCGCAGCGACGACATGCTCAAGGTCAGCGGCATCTACGTCTCGCCGTTCGAGGTCGAGGCCACGTTGATGCAGCACCCGGCGGTGCTCGAATGTGCGGTGATCGGCGTGCAGGACACCGACGGCCTGACCAAGACCAAGGCCTTCGTGGTGTTGAAGTCTGGCGGCCAGGCCACCGAGGCCGAGTTGAAGGCCTTTGTGAAGGACAAGCTGGCGCCCTACAAATACCCGCGCCTGATCGAATTCGTCAGCGAACTGCCCAAGACCGCCACCGGCAAGATCCAGCGCTTCAAGCTCCGAGAGAAAGAGGCGCAGGCGTGAGCGTGCAGTTTGTCGAAGTTGACTGCGCAGGCCGCCCGGTGCGCATCGAACACGCCTGGGTCGGCGAGCCTGGTGCGCCGCTGGCCGTGTTCCTGCACGAGGGCCTGGGTTCGCTTTCGATGTGGAAGGCCTTCCCTCAGCAATTGTGTGAAGTGGCCGGCCTGCGGGGCCTGGTTTTCAGCCGCCCCGGCTACGGCCGCAGCACACCGCGCGCGGCGGATGAGGTCTGGGGCGTGGATTTCATGCACCGCCAGGCCTTCGAAGTGCTGCCGGCGCTGTTGCGTGCCCTGGGTGTAGGCGAGCCCTACACGCTCATCGGCCACAGCGACGGTGGCAGCATCGCTTTGCTGCACGCCGCGCGCTTTGCCGACCAGGTCAGCCGCTGCGTGGTGGTGGCGCCGCACATCCTGGTCGAAGAACTGTCGGTGGCCAGCATCGAACAAGCCCGCATCGCTTACGAGCAGGGCGACCTGAAGGCGGGTCTGGCCAAGTACCACGACGACCCGGACAGCGCTTTCTACGGCTGGAACCGCATCTGGCTGGACCCGGCCTTCCGCCGCTGGCGCATCGGCACAGCCGTGCGCACCTTGCGCTGCCCCGTGCTGGCCGTGCAGGGGCTGGACGATGTCTACGGCACCCTGGAGCAAATACGGGGCATCCAGCGCCTGTACCCGCCCACACAATTGCTGGAACTGCCCGCCTGCGGACATTCCCCGCACCGCGACCAGCCCGCGGCCTTGATCGAGGCTGTCACCACTTTCCTGAAGACCCACGGAGACAACGCATGAACCTGTTCCGCACGACCTTTCGCATCACCTTGGTCGCTGGCGCCGCCCTGATGGCCACCACCGGCGCTTTCGCCCAAGCGGCCCAGGCCAAGCTCAAGGTCGGCCTGATGCTGCCCTACACCGGCACCTTCGCTGCCCTGGGCAACGCCATCGAAAACGGCTTCCGCCTTTACGTGCAGGAACAGGGCGGCAAGCTCGGTGGCCGCGAGATCGAATTCGTGAAGGTGGATGACGAGAGCGATCCCGCCAAGGCCACCGACAACGTCAACAAGCTGGTCAAGCGCGACAGCGTGGACGTGATCATCGGCACCGTGCACAGCGGCGTGGCCATGGCCATGGCGCGTGTGGCCAAGGAAAGCGGCACGCTCTTGATCGTGCCCAACGCCGGTGCCGGCGCTGTGACGGGCGCCATGTGCGCACCCAACATCTTCCGCAGCAGCTTCAGCAACTGGCAGCCGGGTTACGCCATGGGTGAAGTGGTGGCCAAGAAGGGCCACAAGAAGGTGGTCACCATCACCTGGAAGTACGCGGCGGGTGACGAGAGCGTGGCCGGCTTCAAGGAGGCCTACACCAAGGGTGGCGGCCAGGTCATCAAGGAACTGAGCCTGCCCTTCCCGGGCGTGGAGTTCCAGGCCTTGCTGACCGAGATCGCATCGCTGAAGCCCGATGCCGTGTACACCTTCTTCGCTGGCGGCGGTGCCGTCAAGTTCGTCAAGGACTACGCCGCGGCGGGCCTCAAGAAGAGCATCCCGCTGTACGGCGCCGGCTTCCTGACCGACGGCACGCTGGAAGCGCAGGGCGCCGATGCAGACGGCCTGCTGACCACGCTGCACTACGCCGACGGCCTGAATACACCGCGCGACAACGCCTTCCGCCTGTCCTATGCCAAGACCTACAAGCTGCAGCCCGACGTCTATGCAGTGCAGGGTTATGACGCCGCGCAGATGCTGGGCATAGGACTGACTGCCACCAAGGGTGACGTGAGCAAGAAGGCCGACTTTGCCGCAGCCGTGCGCAAGGCCAAGATCGACAGCCCGCGCGGCACCTTCACGCTGGGCAAGAACCACGACCCGGTGCAGGACATCTACTTGCGCCAGGCGGGGGCCAAGGAGAACAAGTCGATTGCCATCGCGGCCAAGGCCCTGGCCGACCCCGGCAAGGGCTGCAACATGCAATAAGAGACCCCCCCGGAGGCGCTTCGCGCCTCCCCCCAGGGGGCGCCCCCAGCGGGCCGGCAGAGCCGGTCCCGCGGCGGCTGCTTGATGCGTGCCTGCAATCGGACTTCGATGGATTTCGCCACCTTCCTCATCCAGTGCCTGAACTCGTTGCAGTACGGGCTGCTGCTGTTCCTGGTGGCCAGCGGCTTGACGCTGATCTTCGGGATCATGGGCGTCATCAATCTGGCCCACGGCAGCTTCTACATGGTGGGCGCCTACATGGCCTTCGCGCTGGCGCCGATGGTGGGCAGCACCTTCGGCGGTGGCTTCTTTGCTGTGCTGGCTGTAGGCACGGTGCTGGCCGTGCTGCTGGGCTATGTGCTGGAGTGGGCCTTCTACAGCTACCTCTATGAACGTGAGCACCTGCAGCAGGTGCTGATGACCTACGGCCTGATTCTGGTGTTCGAGGAAGTGCGCAGCTTGCTGGTCGGTGACGACGTGCATGGCGTGCAGGCGCCGGAGATCCTGTCCGGCACGCTGCCCTTGGGTGATGTGATGACCTACCCGGTCTATCGCCTTTTCATCAGTGGCGTATGCCTGCTGCTGGCGGTGGGCATGTGGTTTGTGTTCACGCGCACACGCCTGGGCATGATGATCCGCGCCGGTGCTGCCAACCGCGAGATGGTGCAGAGCCTGGGCATCGACATCAAGTTCCTCTACCGCGTGGTGTTTGCGGCGGGCGTGGCCATTGCCGTGTTCGCCGGCATGGTGGCCGCGCCGGTCAGCAGCGTGTACCCGGGCATGGGCGGGCAGGTGCTGATCATCTGCTTCGTGGTGGTGGTGATAGGCGGCATAGGCAGCATCCGCGGTGCCTTGCTGGCGGCCTTGTTGATCGGCTTCGTGGACACCTTCGGCAAGGTGCTGTTGCCGTCGGCGGCCGGTGTCCTGGTCTATGTACTGATGGCCTTGATCCTGCTCTGGAAGCCAGACGGCTTGTTCAAGGCAGGATGACATGGGCAGCGACATGGACCGAGGCAAACTGATCTTCGTGGCGGCGTGCTTCGCGCTGCTGGCCTTGTACCCGCTGGTGGCGGGCAACTACGGTGTCGACCTGGTCACCAAGATCATGGTCTACGCGATCTTCGCGCTGAGCCTGGAACTGCTGGTGGGCGGCACGGGGCTGGTGTGCTTTGGCCACGCGGGCTTCTTTGGCATAGGCGCCTATGCGGCGGTGCTGCTGTCGCCGGAGAGTGGCGCCGGTTCGCTGCCACTCATCCTGGTTGCCAGCATCCTGGCGGCCGCGGGCTACGCGCTGGTCGTCGGCGCCTTGAGTCTGCGCACCAAGGGCGTCTACTTCATCATGGTCACGCTGGCCTTCGCGCAGATGGCCTACTACGTGGTGCACGACACACCTCTGGGCGGCGGCACCGACGGCATCTACCTCAACAGCAAGCCGGCTCTCGGGCCGCTGGCGCTGGACACGCCGCTGGCGATCTACGGCTTCACACTGGCCTGCCTGGCGGCGGTATTCATCGCACTGTCGCTGTTGCTGAACAGCCGCTTCGGCCGTGCGCTGGCCGGCATCCGCGTCAACGAGCAGCGCATGCGCGCCACCGGCTTTGCGACCTACCCGTACAAGTTGGCGGCCTTCACCATCAGCGGTGCGGTAGCCGGTCTGGCGGGCTTCCTGTTTGCGGTGAAGGACGGCTACGTGAACCCGGAAATGCTCAGCTGGCACTTGAGCGGTGCCGTGCTGATCATGATCATCCTGGGCGGCATCGGCCATTTGCGCGGTGCGCTGATCGGCGCCTTCGCATTCGCTTTGCTGCAGGAGTTCTTCAAGAGCGAGGCGATCTTTGGCAACTTCGCCAAGCACTGGACGCTGGGGCTGGGCCTGACCATCATCGCCAGCGTGGCTTTGCTGCCCAAGGGGCTGGTGGGGCTGCCGCAGCAGTGGCGCGACCGGCTCGTGGGCCGTGCCGCGCGGCGTGGAGGCACGCCATGAGTGAAGTGCTGCTCAAGGGCGTGGACATCACGCAGCGATGGGGTGGCCTGGTGGCCGTGGACCGCGTCAGCATCGAACTGCAACGCGGCCAGGTGCATGCGGTCATCGGCACCAACGGCGCGGGCAAGAGCACCTTGATCAACATCCTGTCCGGCGAATTCCCGCCCAGCGGCGGTCAGGTGCAGCTGATGGGCGAAGACGTGACGACCTGGGCGCAGCCGCGCCGCGCCCGCGCCGGTCTGGGCCGCAGCTACCAGCGCACGACCATCTACCCGAGCTTCACCGTGCACGAGAACTGCCGTCTGGCGGCACAGGCCACGCTGCAGAAGCCGTGGGCCTGGTGGCAGAACGCCAGCGGCTGCGAAGTCAGCAACGCCACCGCCAGTGAAGTGGCCGCGCGCGTGGGCCTGGCCGATGTGGCGCAGCGCCCTGCCGGCCTCTTGAGCCACGGCCAGAAGCGGCAGCTGGAGATCGCCATGTGCCTGGCCACCGCGCCGCAGGTGCTGCTGCTGGACGAACCGCTGGCCGGCATGGGCGCGGAAGAGACCGAACGCATGCTGCTGCTGCTGGACGAACTGCGCCAGGGCCATGCCATCCTGCTGGTGGAGCACGACATGGACGCGGTCTTCCGCATCGCCGACCGCATCACCGTCATGGTCAACGGCAGTGTGATCGCCAGCGATACGCCCGCGGCGGTGCGAACCAGTCCCGAAGTGCAAGCCGCCTATCTTGGGGGCCACTGAGATGGAACTCACTCACTGGATGGGACGGACTTGCGTGGATGCACGAGTGGCCGCTTGCGGCTCTTTGTGGACGTTCCGTCTGTGGCGGTCGCGTGCGCTTGGGGTGCCCCGCTGCGCTCATGTCCCCCGCCCCAGCTTGCTGCGCAAGCCGGGGCTCCTCCTTTACTTCGCTCCGCGGGGCACCCCAATCGCCCGCTCTCACACCGGCGGTGGCGTGCTACCCGCAGGCGCGCCACGAGGGTGGTTGGACGAGGGCAATGGGTACCGGGCGCAGCGAAGTAAAGGAGGAGCCGCAGGCTGCGCAGCAGACTGTGGCGGGGGACATGAGCGGAGCCCGGTTCCCGTTGGCCTTGTCCCGCCACGGAACGTAGAGCGAATGACTGCAACGGTCCGCGAATGGACGTTGGACGATGCGTTGGCGCTTCAAGCGTCGCGGTCGGCTCGCAGCACCATGGGTCACTGACATGGGCGCCAACGAAGTCATCCTCGAAGCCAAGGGCCTGCACGCCTGGTATGGCAGCAGCCACGTGCTGCACGGCGTGGACATCCGCATTGAACGCGGCCAGACGCTGGGCCTGCTGGGCCGCAACGGCATGGGCAAGAGCACGCTGATCCGCACGTTGCTGGGACATGTGACGCAGCGCGAAGGGCAGATCCAGCTTTTCGGCAAGGACCAGTCGCGCGCCCGGCCGCACGAGGTGGCGCGTGCCGGCGTGGCCTACGTGCCCGAAGGCCGCGGCGTGTTCACCAACTTGAGCGTGCGCGAAAACCTGGTCATGGCCGCGCGCAAGGGCATGAATGGCCGCGACGACTGGTCGTTCGACCGCGTGCTGCAGACCTTCCCGCGCTTGTCGGAACGTTTGAACAACCTGGGAGGCCAGTTGTCCGGCGGTGAACAGCAGATGCTGTCCATAGGCCGCGCGCTGATGACCCACCCGGAGCTGATCATCCTGGACGAAGCCACCGAAGGCCTGGCCCCGTTGATCGTGGCCGAGATCTGGCGTGTCATCGGCGACATCCGCAAGAGCGGCATCGCCACGCTGATTGTCGACCGTGACTACCGCAAGGTGCTGACCCAGAGCGACCGCGCCTTGGTGCTGCAAAAGGGCACCGTGGTCCTGCAGGGAGACGCGCAACAGCTTCGCGACAGCGCAGAACTGGCGTCCTTCCTGGGCGTCTGACGCGGATTGAGGCTTTTGCCCCTGGTGTAGATTCCTTGCAGCCCTGTGTCAACAGGGTGTCGTAGGGAGACACCACATGCGATTGGCCGCCACGATCTGCACCCTGGGCCTGGCCGTCCTGTCCGGCCTTTTTGTTCAGCAGGCCCACGCGGCCAAGCCCGAATGCACACGCAGCTTCACGCTGGCGCTGCACGACCATGGGCTGCTCTATTCCAGCCAGACCGGCGAAGGCATAGACAAGGACTTTGCCGACGAGATGGTCCGCCGCAGCGGCTGCAAGATCAACGTCACCGTGATGCCGCGCGCGCGCATCTGGCAGCTCATTGAATCCGGCGCGCTGGACTTCAGCCTGTCCGGCATCAGCAACGACGCGCGCGACCGTTTTGCGGCCTTTGCCTGGTACTTCAGCAACAAGTACTACCTGCTGGTGCGGCGTGATGCCGGTGTTCGCCAGCTGGCCGACTTCGAAGGCCGCGCAGTGCTGCGTCTGGGCGTCATCCGGGGCTTCCGCTACAGCGCCACGGCCAACCGCTTTGTGGACCGGCTGGTCGCCACCAGCCGCGTCGACCATGCCACGCAGCTGGACCCGCTGTACCAGGTGCTGCTGGACAACCGTGTGCAGGCCATGATCATCGAGCCCTTCGACTACCCGGCGCTGGAAAACGCGCGCATCCGCGATCAGACCGTGGTGGTGGAGTTTGACGACCCGCCCGTGCCGCACGGCCTGATCATGTCCAGGAAGGCCCTGCCGGCAGACCAGCAGCAGGCCTGGCGCGAACTGGTGGCGGGCATGCGTGCCGACGGCACGGTGCAGCGCATCTTCGAGAAGTACTTCAAGCCCGACCTGGCCCGCGCCATGACGCAGTTCTGAAAGCCGGGCCGCTTGAAGCCCGTCGCCTCCTTGCTGTGGCCCGCCGCCGTGGGCCTGGTGTCGCTGGCGCTCACCGGTTGGCTGTGGGGCCACGAACGCCAGACGCAAGAGCGCAACCTGCGGGTCAATTTTGACTTCGGTCTGCGCCAGACGGCCACGCGCATCGAAGCGCGCATGACCAGCTACGAACAGATGCTGCGTGGGCTGGGCGGCCTGTTCGAAGCTTCTGACGAGGTCACTGCCGCGGACTTTGCGCACTACGTGGGTGCGCTCACTGCCGGCGCGGACTTCGCCGGCCTGCGTGCGCTGGCCTATGCGCGGCTGGAGTTCCCGGCGGTCGGTCCGCCGCGGGCGCCTGTGACCTTCCTGTCCCCGGGCGAAGGGCCGGGCCTGCGCGCGCTGCGCGAAGACCTGCTGGCCCAACCTGAACTGCAACGTGCGCTGCAGCAGGCACGGGATGCGGGCGGGGTAGCGTTGTCAGCGCCCTTGAAGGCCGCCCCTGCCAGCGCTGCCGAGACCGCGGACGCGCAGGCCGGCCCGGGCTTCCTGCTGGTCATGCCGCTGTACCGCGCTGGCCCGCGCCTGGACAGCTCCGAAGGCCGGCGGCGCCAGCTCACCGGCTGGGTGATGGCCGCGTTCCGCGTCGGTGACCTGATGTCCAGCCTCTACGGTGAAGACCTGCCCGGCCTGGACGTGCAGATCCACGATGGCCCGGAAAGCGGTGAAGCCAGCCGCATCTACAGGTCGGGTCAGGCCACGGACCCGCGCCGTGCGCCACGCCTGCAGGCGCGCGAATACGTGGGCGTGGGTGGCCACACCTGGACGCTGGACGTGCGCAGCAGCCCGGCCTTCGAAGACCGCTACCAGGGCGACTCCGCGCAGGTCATCGCGGTGGCGGGATCTGGGCTCAGCGTGCTGGCGGCCTTGCTGACCTGGCAGCTGGTCACGGCGCGTGAACGGGCCAGTGAAGCCGCACGCCGCATGACGCGTGAATTGCGTGACAGCGCCGAGCGTTACCGCCGCATCGTGGAAACGGCCAACGAAGGTATCTGGCTGGTGGATGCGTCGGCCTGCACCACCTTTGCCAACCCCAAGATGCTGAGCATGCTGGGCTGCACGGCCCAGGAACTGCTGGGCCGCAGCTTGCTGGATTTTCTGGACGAAGCGGGCCGCGCAGTCTGGTCCGGCGAGGTCCAGGTGCGCTTGCAGGCAGGGCGGCCGGACCAGCGTGATTTCAGCTTCCGCCGCGTGGACGGCAACTTGCTCTGGGCCACCGTGTCCATGAGCCCCATCCTGGACGAAGACCGCCGGTACGCGGGTGCGCTGGCCATGGTCACCGACATCAGCGCGCGCCGCCAGGCCGAAGAGCAGCAGGCGCTGCTGGAAAGCCAGCTGCTGCAGTCGCAGAAGATGGAAGCCATCGGCACCCTGGCGGGGGGCATTGCGCACGACTTCAACAACATCACCGCGGCCATCCTGGGCAACCTGGCGCTGGGGCGTGAGGCACTGACCCCGGCGCAGGCCGCGCAGGCGCGGCTGGGCCCGATCCAGGTGGCCGCCGAACGCGGGCGCAGCCTGGTGCAGCAGATTGCGGCCTTCAGCCGCCGCCAGGCGCCAGAGCGCGTGCGCCAGCCGCTGAAGCCCCTGCTGGAAGAGGCGGTGCGCCTGCTGCGCACTGCGCTGCCCACGCAGGTGAGCCTGCGCTGGGCTTCTGCTGACCCTTGCGCGGACGACTCGCTGGTGGTGCTTGCCGACGCCACGCAGCTGCAGCAGGTGGTGATGAACCTGTGCACCAATGCCTGGCACGCCATGCAGGAAGGCACGGGCCATGTCGACATCGGCCTGGAAGAGGTGACCGTGGACGCGTCTGCGTCGCCGCCCTGGGCGCTGCCCGATGGCCGCTACGCCCGCATCCGCGTGGCCGACGACGGCTGCGGCATGGACGACGCCACGCAGGCCCGCATCTTCGAGCCCTTCTTCACCACCAAGCCGGTGGGCCAGGGCACAGGCCTGGGCTTGTCTGTGGTGCATGGCATCGTGAGCGCGCATGGTGGTGCGATCCGTGTCAACAGCGCGCCGGGCCGCGGCAGCACCTTTGACATCCTGCTTCCGCTGGCCGGACCGGCCGGCGCGGCATTGCAGCCGCAAGCCAGCCTGCCAGAGCAAGCGCCACGCGGCCAGGGCCAGCACGTGCTGTACGTGGACGACGACCCCGTGGTCCTGGCCATGGTGGACGGGCTGCTGCTGCAACTGGGCTACCGCGTCACGGCCATCACCGACGCCAGCCAGGCGCTGGCCCGCGCGCTGGACCTGAAAGACCCGGTGGACGTGGTGGTGACCGACTACAACATGCCGGAGATGTCCGGCGTGGCCCTGGCCACTGCGCTGCACCAACAGCGGCCCGCGCTGCCGGTGCTGCTGACATCCGGCTATGTGGCCGACACGCTGCGCGCCGACGCGCAGCAGGCGGGCATCCGCCATGTGATGCAGAAGGAATACACGCTGGAGCAGTTGGGTTTCCTGCTGCACCGCGTGCTGAGCCCGGAAGGCGCTGAACCGACCCCATGACCGAGCTTATGACCAGACCCTATGACCTGATCGTGTTTGGCGCCACCGGCTTCACCGGCCGCTTGGTAGCCGACTACCTGTGGCAGACCCAGGGCCACAGCGGCCTGCGCTGGGCCTTGGCCGGCCGCCAGCTGAAAAAACTGGAACAGGTGCGCCAACAGATGGGTGCGCCGGACAGCCTGCCGCTGCTGACCGCCGACGCGGCCGACGCCCAGGCCATGGCCACGCTGGTGCGGCAGACACGAGCCGTCATCACCACCGTAGGCCCCTACCAGCGCCACGGCGAGGCTCTGGTGACCGCTTGCGCCGAAGCCGGCACCGACTACGTGGACCTGTGCGGTGAACCGCTGTGGATGGCGCAGATGATCAACAAGCTGCAGGTCCCCGCCGTGGCCAGCGGCGCACGCATCGTCTTTTCCTGCGGCTTTGATTCCATCCCCTTTGACCTGGGCGTGATCTTTCTGCAGCAGGCGCTGATCGAACGTTTTGGCGCGCCCGCCGCCGAGGTGCGTGGACGCGTGAAGGTGATGAAGGGCACGCTGTCCGGCGGCACCGCCGCCAGCGCGCTGGCCACCTTCGAGCAGACCGCGCGTTACCCGGCGCTGGCTGCCGCCATGGCCGACCCGTTCGCGCTGACGCCCGGCTTCCGCGGCCCCGCACAGCCGGACGGTGAAGGCGCCGTCTTTGATGACTGGGCGCGTGCCTGGACGGCCCCTTTCGTGATGGCCACCATCAATACCAAGAACGTGCACCGCACGCACGCACTGCGTGGCCACCCCTGGGGCCAGGGCTTCCGCTATGGCGAGCGCCTGTTCACCGGCACGGGCACGGCGGGCGAGTTGCGCGCCAAGGCCCTGGCGCGGCAGACGCGCCTCCAGAACCTGCTGCTGGGCTTTGGTCCCACACGCAAGCTGATCGGCCGCTTCGCCTTGCCGCAGCCGGGGCAGGGCCCCAACGCGGCGGCACGCAGGGCCGGGCACTTTGAAGTCCATTTCACGGGCGAGACGGCGGCGGGGCAGCGGCTAATGGCCATCGTGACCGGAGACCGGGACCCGGGCTACGGGTCCACCAGCAAGATGGTCAGCGAAAGCGCGTTGTGCCTGCTGCAGGACGTGGGTCAGCGCGCCACGCCCGGCGGCGTCTGGACAGCGGGCAGCGCGATGGGCCTGGCGCTGGTGCGCCGGCTTCAGGACCGCGCGGGCCTGAGCTTCACGTTGAAGGCTTCATAAGCGGGGCCGTGACTGTCAGCGGCTGCGGCGCCGTCAGCATTTCCGGCCGCAGGATGTCGTCCAGCTGCGCCTTGCTCAACAGCCCACGCACCAGCACGATCTGGTAGACGCTGCCGCCGGTGGCATGCGCTTCCTGCGCCACTGCGGTGGCGTTGGCGTAGCCGATGTAGGGGTTCAGCGCGGTGACGATGCCGATGCTGTTTTCCACCGCCGCACGCATGTGCGCCACGTTGGCGGTGATGCCGCTGACGCAGCGGTCGGCCAGCGTGATGCAGCCATTGCGCAGGTGCTTGACGCTCTTGAACAGGCTGTGCGCGATGATGGGTTCGAAGGCGTTCAACTGCAGCTGCCCGGCCTCGGCCGCGAAGGTCACCGTCAGGTCGTTGCCGATCACTTCAAAGGCGATCTGGTTGACCACTTCCGGGATCACCGGGTTCACCTTGCCCGGCATGATGCTGCTGCCGGCCTGCATGGGCGGCAGGTTGATCTCACCCAGGCCGGCACGCGGGCCGCTGGACAGCAGGCGCAGGTCGTTGCAGGTCTTGGACAGCTTGACTGCCACACGTTTCAGCACACCGCTCAGCTGCACGAAAGCGCCGCAGTCCTGCGTGGCTTCAACCAGGTTGGGCGCGGTGATCAGCGGGATGCCGGTGATGGCCTGCAGCTTCTTCATCACCAGTGCCGCGTAGTCCGGGTGCGCGGTGATGCCGGTGCCTATGGCGGTGGCGCCCAGGTTCAGTTCGCAGATCAGGAGCACGGCTTCGCGCAGGCGCTGTTCATCTTCGCCCAGCATCACGGCGTAGGTGCTGAACTCCTGGCCCAGGGTCATGGGCACGGCGTCCTGCAGCTGGGTGCGGCCCATCTTCAGCACCGCCTTGAATTCCTCGGCCTTAGCCTCGAAGGCGCGGCGCAAATGAGCCATGGCGTCCACCAGGCTCCCGATGCCGAACCAGGTGGCTACCTTCAATGCTGATGGGTAGACATCATTTGTGCTCTGGCCGATGTTGACGTGTTCGTTGGGGTGCAGGTGCGCGTAGTCGCCCTTGGCATGGCCCAGCAGTTCCAGTGCGCGGTTGGCGATGACCTCGTTGGCGTTCATGTTGGTGCTGGTGCCGGCACCACCCTGGATCACGTCGACCACAAACTGGTCGTGCAACCGGCCCGTGCGGATCTCTTCACAAGCCGCCACGATGGCGTCGCGGCGGGCGTCATCCAGCAGGCCCAGTTCGCCGTTGGCCTGGGCCGCCGCCTGCTTGATGCAGGCCAGCGCGACCAGCAGATCCGGGTAGATGGAGATGGGCGTGCCGGAGATGGGGAAGTTCTCCACCGCACGCAGCGTGTGCACGCCCCAGTAGACGTGGGCGGGGACCTGGCGGTCGCCCAGCAGGTCGTGTTCGAGTCGTGTGGTGGTGCTGTTCATGCGGCGCAGTGTAGGCACCGCGCCGCGCCATCAGGGGCTGCATGCGCCAACGGCATGGGGCGCATGCAAGTTGGCATCGGCCGCTTTCAGGGTTCGGACTCCCAATAGTCCACGCTGGTGGACTTGTGGTGGATGCCGCGCAAGGTGCTCTGGCCGTCCTTCCACGAGAAGGCCATCAGCTTGCCGCTGTCCGGGTATTCACAGACTTCCGGGTACTCCTTGGTGCTGAGGCTCAGGTACTTCAGCGGTGCGTCAGACGTGTTGATGATGTGGTGCGGGTACTCGGGCCCGGCAGGAATGAAGATCACGTCACCTGCGGTGATGGGCAGGCGCTCACCGGCCACCCGCAGCGTGCCGTTGCCTTCCAGCACGACGAACATCTCTTCCTGCGCGTGGTGGAAGTGGTAGGGGCAGCTCATCTTGCCCGGCAGCACGATGTCGATGCCGCAGCCCATCTTGCGCGCCGCCGTGCCGGGACCCAGCTGCGCGCTCTGGTCGGCGTACAGCGGCGGCCGTTCCCAGGACTCCAGGGGCACGGTGTTGAAGTTGCGGATGAGCCGCTGGGCCAGTTCGGCGGCGGTCAGTTTGGGGGTGGTGTCTGGAGATGGTGTGTCGCTCATGCCGCGCATGATGCACGGCCGCCACCGGATTGCGCTATGCCGGAAGGCTGACTTGCGGCAGCGGCCTGGCCACGGCATGCACCCGCTGCCAGTGCGGTGTGGCGTCTGGCAGCAGGGCATGCAGGCCGTGTGTCAGGCGCTCGGCCTTGGCTTGGGCCCACGCCCGATCGGGTTCGTCCAGCGCGGCCCGTGCGCTGGCGGCCAAGGCCCAGGCCAGCAGCAGGTGGGCCGTGCCCATCAGGTAATCATCGGCCACACGCAGCGGCGCTTCCGGGTCTGTGGCGGCTTGTGCCTGCACGGCGGCGGTGGCGCTGCGTGACAGTGCAATCTGCCCGCGCAGCGCATCCGAAAAGTCTCGCAGTGCGGGTGACGCGGCGCAACGCGTGGCTTCCGCTTCCAGTTCGGCCAGCAGCCCTTCCAGCGCCGCGCCGCCGTCGGCCAGCACCTTGCGCTGCAGCAGGTCGATGGCCTGGATCTCGTTGGTGCCCTCGTAGACCATGGCGATGCGGCTGTCGCGCAGCGTCTGCTCCACGCCGAATTCGCGCGTGTAACCGTAGCCGCCAAAGACTTGCAGCGCAGCGCTGGCGGAGGCAAAGCCCTGCTGGGACAGCCAGGCCTTGACGACGGGCGTCAGCAAGCCGGCCAGCTTCTGCGCCGATTCGCGTTCAGCCGCATTCGGGTGTGCGGCCGCGGTGTCTATGGCCAGCGCCGCGCGGTAGGCCAGCACCCGCTGGGCCTCCGTCAGCACCTGCAGCTTCAGCAGCAACTGCCGCATGGCCGGGTGTTGCTGGATGGGCTGGCGGAACTGCACACGCGCGGCCGCATGGCGCAGCGCGTTCTGTGTCGCCATCTCCTGGTGGCCCAGGCCCTGCAGGCCCACGTGCAGGCGGGCCGAATTCATCATCAGGAACATCGCAGCCAGGCCGCGGTGGGGTTGGCCGACGAGCCAGCCCGTGGCGCCGTCGTAGCTGACGGCGCAGGTCGCGCTGCCGTGTATGCCCATCTTGTGCTCGATGCCGGTGACAGCCCAGGCGTTGCGCGATCCATCGGGCAGCCACTTGGGGACCAGCACCAATGTAATGCCCTTGGTTCCAGGCGCTGCGTCTGGCAAACGGCACAGCACCAGGTGCACTACTTGGTGCGTCAGGTCGTGGTCGGCACCGCTGATGAAGATCTTGCTGCCAGTGACCTTCAGCGTGCCGTCGGGCTGCGGCTGCGCCTTGGTGGTCAACACACCCAGGTCACTACCGGCCTGCGGCTCGGTCAGCGCCATCGCTGCCAGCGTGCGGCCGCTGACGATGTCTTCCAGGTAACGCGACTTGAGTTCGTCGCTGCCATGCGCCTTGATCGTCTCGTAGGCTCCGTGCAGCAGGTCCGGGTACATGTTCCAGCCGTGGTTGCAGGCGCTGAGCATTTCGCGCAGCGCCGCGTCCACCAACATCGGCAGGCCCTGGCCGCCCCATTGCGGGCTGCAGGGCAGAGCAGGCCAACCACCGTCGACGAAGGCCTTGTAGACGACGGGAAAGGCGTCGGGCGCGCGCACACCGCCGTCTTGCAGCCGGCAGCCTTGTGCGTCGCCGGCGGCGTTGATGGGTTGCAGCACTTCGCTGGCAAAACGTGCGGCTTCTTCCAGCACGGCGCTGGCTGTGTCCATGTCCAGGTCGGCCCAGGCCTCGCACTGCGACCACAGCGCGGGTGCCTGCAGCACCCGTTCAATGACAAAGCGCATCTCGCGCAGCGGTGCGATGTAGGAGTACGGCATTTCAGTGTTGCCTCACCGTTGCGGTGGTTCGTCCTTGGTGTCGTTGCGGGCCAAGGGCGCCGAGTACCGGAGCGGGCGACATGAGCGCAGCAGGGCACCCCAAGCGCACGCGACCGTTGTGCAGACCGCGAGCTAGTTCTTCTTGGCGCCAAGGTAGGTCTCGATCACACGCGGGTCATCGGCCAGTTGTGCGGCCGGGCCTTCCAGCGCGATCTCACCGGTCTCCAGCACATAGCCATGGTCGGCCACCTGCAGCGCGGCGCGGGCGTTCTGCTCCACCAGCAGGATGGACACACCGTCCTGGCGCAGCCGGCTGATGATGCTGAAGATGTCGCGCACCACCAGCGGTGCCAGGCCCAGGCTGGGCTCGTCCAGCATCAGCAGCTTGGGTCCGCTCATCAGCGCGCGACCCACGGCCAGCATCTGCCGTTCGCCGCCCGACAAGGTGCCGGCCAATTGCGAGCGCCGTTCCTTCAGCCGCGGGAACAGGCTGTAGACGCGTGCCAGTTCACCACGCCAGTTGGGCACCCGCAGGCGCATGGCGCGGTAGCCGCCCAGGACCAGGTTGTCTTCCACCGGCATGGTGGTGAAGAGTTCGCGCTTTTCGGGCACCAGGGCCAGTCCCATCATCACGCGGTCTTCCAGCGTGGCGGCGGCCAGGTCCTGGCCGTCGAAGAAGACGTGGCCGCGTGAGGGCAGCACGCCCATCAGCGCGTTCAGCATGGTGCTCTTGCCTGCACCGTTGGGTCCAATGACGGTGACGACCTGGCCCTTGGGCAATTGCAGTTTCAGGCCCGTGAGGACTTCCGCCCGGCCGTAGCCGGCGTGCAGGTCACTCACTTGGAGAAGTATCTCGGCGGCCATGTCAATGCTCCGTACCGAGGTAGGCGGCGCGCACCGCGGGGCTGGCCTGCACCTCGTCCGGCGTGCCTTCCATCAGCTTGGTGCCGAATTCCATCACCACGATGCGGTCGGTCAGGCCCATCACGAACTCCATGTCGTGTTCCACCAGCAGGATGCTCAGGCCTTCGGCCTTCAGCTGGCGCAGCACCTCGGCCAGGGCCTGCTTTTCCTTGTGGCGCAGGCCGGCGGCCGGTTCGTCCAGCAGCAGCAGCGCGGGGTCGGTGGCCAGCGCGCGTGCAATCTCCATCAACCGCTGGGGGCCCAGCGCCAGGTTGCCGGCCAGTTCATGCATCTGGCCGGCCATCCCTATGCGTGCCAGCTGGCGTTCGGCTTCGGCGAAGAGGCGCTTTTCCTCGTCCCGGTCCAGCCGCAGCATGGCCTTCAGCGTGCCGCTGCTGCTGCGCAGGTAACCGCCAATGGCGACGTTTTCCAGCACCGTCATATCCGGCACCATCTTCACGTGCTGGAAGGTGCGGCTCATGCCCCGGCGCGCGATCTCGCGGCTGGCCAGGCCACCCACTTCCTGGCCGCGGAAGCAGACCTGGCCGCTGGTCAGCCCCAGCACGCCCGTGACGAGATTGAAGGTGGTGCTCTTGCCAGCGCCGTTGGGCCCGATCAGGCCGATGATCTCGCCGGCCCGGACCTGGAAGCTCACGTCATTGACGGCCACCAGGCCGCCGAACTGCTTGCGCACCTTGTGCACGTCCAGCAGCAGTTCGCCGCGGGTGGGTTTGTCGCGTGCGGGCAGGGCGGGCGCACCTGCCCAGTCGCGCGGGCGCTGCTGGGCCGGCGCCAGGCGTGCGAAGAAGGACCACAGGCCGTCGGGCGCGTACTTCAGCACGGCCACCAGCACCACACCGAAGACGACCGTTTCAAAGTTGCCGCTGGTGCCGATCAGTTTAGGCAGCAGCACCTGCAGTTGGTCTTCCACGATGCGCACCACGGCCGCGCCCAGGAAGGCGCCCCAGACGTTGCCGATGCCGCCCAGCACGGTCATGAACAGGTATTCGATGCCCTTGCCCAGCGAGAAGGGCGTGGGGTTCACCGAACGCTGGAAGTGAGCGAACAACCAGCCTGACACGGCGGCCAGCAAGGCCGCCAGCACAAAGGCCGTGAGCTTGTAGCGGAAGGTGGAAATGCCCATGGCTTCAGCCATGGTGGAGCCGTTCTTCAGTGAACGGATGGCGCGGCCGGGCCTTGAGTCCAGCAGGTTGGTGACGGCCAGCGCCGCCAACAGCGCCAGCATCCAGATCAGGTTGTGCAGGCTGCGGCCGGTGCCCAGGTCAAAGTCGAAAATCTTGATCGTGGGCACACCCTGCAGGCCGTCGTACTTGCCCAGCCAGTCCATGTTGCCCATGGTGTAGTACAGCACCAGGCCCCAGGCGATGGTGGCCAGCGGCAGGTAGTGGCCCGACATGCGCAGCGTGATGGCGCCCAGCACCAGCGCTGTCAACCCCGCCGCCAAGAGGCCCACCAGCAGCCCGGCCCAAGGCGACACCGCGTGCGCCGTGGCCAGGTAGGCCGAGGCATAAGCGCCCATGCCCACGAAGGCGGCCTGGCCGAAGCTGGTCAAGCCGGCCACACCGGTCAGCAGCACCAGGCCCAGCGTGACCAGCGCGTACAGGCCGACGTAGTTGCTCTGCGTGACCCAGAAGTCCGGCACCGGCAGGAACGGCAGCACGAGCATGAACAAGGCGAAGGCCGGGAAGGCCCAGCGGCGGAGACCCGTCATGTCAGTGTTCCTCGGAGTGCGGGTCGCGCAGCGAACGCCACAGCAGCACCGGCAGCACGGCGCCGAAGACGATCACCTCCTTGAAGGCGCTGGCCCAGAAGGAGCCGAAGCTTTCCAGCAGGCCCACGCCCAGGGCACCCACCAGGGCCAGCGGGTAGCTGGACAGGCCCGCGAACACGGCGGCCACGAAGCCCTTCAGGCCGATGAGAAAACCGCTGTCGTAGAAGACGGTGGTCGTAGGCCCGATGAGCAAACCCGACAGCGCGCCTATGAAGGCGGCCATGGTGAAGGACAAGCGCCCCGCACCCACGGTGGAAATGCCCATCAGCCGCGCGCCCAGCCGGTTGACTGCTGTGGCGCGCAACGCCTTGCCATGCAGCGAACGTTCGAAGAACAGCCACAGCATCACGATCAGCGCCAGCGACGCGGCAAAGATGATCAGCGTCTGCCCGTTGAGCGTCAGTGCGCCGACCTTGAAGCGTTCGTCCCAGAAGCTGGGGTTGCGAAACCCTTCCGCGCCAAAGAAGAACAGGCCCATGCCCACCAGCGCAAAGTGCACACCCACCGACACGATCAGCAGCACCAGCACGGTGGCGTCGGCCAGCTTCTCGTAGGCCAGCCGGTAGATCAGGTTGCCGAAGGGCGTGACCAGCGCCAGCGTCAGCAGGGCCTGGGCCAGCAGCGGCAGCTTCATGGGTGCCAGCCAGATGGCCAGCAGCGACACCGCGACCGGGTAGCCCGCCGTGGTCAGCGCCTGGCGTGCGATGCGGCCCGCACCCCACTGCCGGCGCAGGCCGGTCCAGACATCGGACACGGCCGTGGCCAGCGCCAGCACCAGCAGGAACCACACGGTGCCGGGCACCTTGCCGGCCTGCAGCAGCGCCAGCGTGAGCGCGCCGAAGGCCACGAACTCGCCTTGCGGGATGAAGATCACCCTCGTGACGGCGAACACCAGCACCGTGGCCAGGGCCAACAGCGCGTAGATGGCGCCGTTGGTCAGTCCGTCCAGGGCCAGGATGCTGGCGATTGAGAAGTCCATGGTCGCTTCGGCTTTCGGCTTCCGGATTACTTCTCGACGACGAATTTGCCGTCCGTGACCTTCAGCATCACACCCGTTTCGTTGGTGTAGCCCCAGTGGTCGGTGGCGGTCCAGTTCATCACGCCGTGCGAAAACACCGTGCGGCCCATGGTTTCCATGGCGTCCTTCAGGGCCGCGCGGAACTCAGGCGTGCCCGGCTTGGCCTTTTTCATCGCCACCGGGATGATCTTTTCCAGCACGACGCGTGCGTCGTAGGAATGGCCGGCAAACTGGTTGGCCGTGCCGACGCCATAGGCCTTTTCATAGCCGGCCAGGAAGTCCACCGCCACCTTCTTGCTGGGGTGGCTGTCCACCAGCTGCGCGCCCACCATGGCGGGGCCGCTGACG
>JANOAM010000195.1:0-6941 GCA_031411215.1 Betaproteobacteria bacterium | reverse complement strand
GTGGAGGTGCGCATCTTCCCCACCTACAAGGTGGTGTCGGACCTGCACATGCTCAACAGCTACGCGGGGCTGACGATCCCGCTCATTGCGTCGGCCACGGCCACCTTCCTGTTCAGGCAGTTCTTCATGACCGTGCCGGATGAACTGGTGGAAGCGGCGCGCGTGGACGGTGCCGGGCCGATGCGCTTCTTCAAGGACGTGCTGCTGCCGCTGTCCGCCACCAGCATCGCGGCGCTGTTTGTCATCCAGTTCATCTACGGCTGGAACCAGTACCTGTGGCCCCTGCTGGTGACGACCGACGAAAACATGTACCCGGTGGTCATCGGCATCAAACGCATGATCAGCGGCGGTGACTCCGCACAGCAATGGAACCTGGTCATGGCCACTGCGATGCTGGCCATGCTGCCACCCGCCTTGGTTGTCATGCTGATGCAGAAGTGGTTCGTCAAGGGCCTGGTCGACACCGAAAAATAAGAGAAGAACCCATGGGCGCCATTTCCCTCAAGAACGTCGAAAAGACCTACGGCCGCGGGCCGGGGGCCAACAAGGTCATCCACGGTGTGGATGTCGAGATCACCGACGGTGAATTCATCGTCATCGTGGGCCCCAGCGGCTGCGGCAAGAGCACGCTATTGCGCATGGTGGCGGGGCTGGAAGAGATCAGCGGTGGCGAAGTCCACATCGGCGGCCGCGTGGTGAACCAGCTGGAGCCGGCGGAACGCGACATCGCGATGGTGTTCCAGAACTACGCGCTGTACCCGCACATGAGCGTGTACGACAACATGGCCTACGGTCTGAAGATTGCCAAGGTACCGAAGGCCGAGATCGAAGTGCGCGTGCAGAAGGCGGCCAAGATCCTGGAGCTGGGCGCGCTGCTGGAGCGCAAGCCGCGGCAGTTGTCGGGTGGCCAGCGCCAGCGGGTGGCCATGGGCCGCGCCATCGTGCGTCAGCCTGCTGTTTTCCTGTTCGACGAGCCCTTGTCCAACCTGGACGCCAAGCTGCGTGCGCAGACGCGGCTGGAGATCCAGAAGCTGCACCACGAACTGGGTGTCACGTCCCTCTTCGTCACCCACGACCAGGTCGAAGCCATGACGCTGGCGCAGCGCATGATCGTGATGAACGGCGGCCGCATCGAACAAATCGGCACGCCGGAACAGGTCTACGGCACACCCGCATCCACCTTCGTGGCCGGCTTCATCGGCAGCCCGCCCATGAACCTGATGCAGGGCCAGGCCGAAGGCAGCAGCTTCACCATCGGCGGCCTGACCCTGCCCTTGCCACAAACCGCGCCGCGTGCCGGCGCGCTGACGCTGGGCGTGCGGCCCGAACATGCCAGCTTTGGCGACGCCGCGGCCACCAGCTGGCCGCTGAAGGTGGCCATGCTGGAAATGCTGGGCGCGGAACGTCTGGTCTATGGCCACCTGGGCGACGCCATGTTCACGCTTCGCATAGACGGCACGCTGACACCGCCCAGGCCGGGCGACATCCTGCACTTGCACGTGGAACCGAAACACGTGCACTGGTACGACGCGCAAAGCGGCAAGCGGGTCTGAGCGCCGTGCCACCTTGGTCATGGCCCCTGTGGGTGGCGCACCGGGGCGCCGGCAAGCTGGCGCCGGAAAACACGCTGGCCGCATTCCGCCTGGGCGCCGCGCACGGCTACCGCGCATTTGAATGCGACGTGAAGCTCAGCAGCGACGGTGTGCCCTTTCTGCTGCACGACGCCACGCTGGACCGCACCACGCCTGAACATGGCGAGGCCGGCCAGCGGCCCTGGAGCGAGCTGTCGCGCCTGGACGCTGGCGGTTGGCATTCGCGCGCCTACGCCGGTGAGCCGCTGCCCAGCCTGGACGGCATTGCACGCTACGTGCAGCGCAACGGCTTTGCACTGAACGTGGAGATCAAGCCCACACCCGGACAGGAGCGAGAGACTGGTGCGGCGGTCGGCACGGCCTGCGCCGCACTGTGGGCTGGGGCCGGCACGCCGCTGCTGTTCAGCAGCTTCAGGCCCGATGCCTTGCAGGCGGCGCGCGAAACCGCCGCGCACATCCCGCGCGCGCTGCTGGTGGACACGCTCTACGACGGCTGGTTCGACATCGCCCGCATACTGGACTGCGTCGCCGTGGTCGCCAACTTCAAGGTGATGAACGCCGAGCTCATCAAGCAGCTGCACGGCGCCGGTCTGCGCGGGCTTTGCTACACCGTCAACGAAGCGGCAGAAGCACGCCGGCTGCTGACGCTGGGCGTGGACGGGATCATCACCGACGCGGTGGACCGCTTCTCGCCCGACAACGGGCGCGTGGTTTTCGACTGAGCCTCAGCCCGCCGGCCGCACGTCGGCTTCCAGGCCCAGCCAGTCGCTTTCACGCTCGGCTTCCGGCAGATGCCGCAGTTCGCGGATCAACGGCAGGCGCCAGGCCACCAGCACCAGCAACACCGAGACACCGCCCGCAAAGCCCAGCGCCGCGCGCAGGCCCACGTGTTCGCCCAGCCAGCCGCCCAGCAGCGCGCCCGGGCCGGCGGCCAGCAGCGTCAGCCAGCGCATGGTGGCGGTCATGCGGCCCAGCAGCGGCTCGGGCGTCACGGCCTGGCGCAGCGCCAGGAAGTTGATGAAGATGAAGACCGCGCCGGTGGTGAACAGCATCAGCATCAGTGCAAAGGCGGCCACGCCCCAGCCGTTGGCGGGGGCCGCGGCCAGCAGCAGCCAGGCCGCACCAGTAATGGCATAACCCACCACCAGGCAGGGCCCGGGGCCGATGCGCAGGCTGACGCGCCGGCCGTAGACGCTGCCCGTGATGGTGCCGAAGCCCATGCCCATGTAGCAAAGGCCCACGGCGTGTTCGCTGAGGCCCAGGGTGCGCGTGGCGAACAGGATCTGCACCACCAGCGCGGCGTAGTGGCACATCTGCCAGACGCCCATCAACACCGCCAACGTCACCAGGAGCCGGTTGCTGCGCACGAAGCGCAGACCGGTGACCAGGTCGCGCCAGAAGTGCGCGTCAGGGCGGGTGTCGCGGCGCTCGTGGATGGGGATGCCCTTGAGGATCAGTGCACTGCCCAGCAGCAGCACGGCGTTGACCAGCAGGGCCAGCGGCGCACCGAAGATCTTGATCAGTGCACCCGCAATGCCGGGGCCGACGACTTCTGCACCGGATGTGGCCAAGGCGTTCTTCGCGTGGGCCTCCACCAGGCGCTCACGCGCCACCACCTGGGTCAGCACGATCTGCGCTGCCGTGCCGGCCACCGTGTGCACCAGGCCGATGAGGAAGCCGATGAAGTAGAGCCAACTCATGCCCAGCCAGCCCATCCACCAGGCCAGCGGCACGCTGGCCGCAGCCAGCGCCACCATGGACTCGCCCCACACGTAGACCGGCAACTTGCGCACGCGGTCCAGCCACACGCCGGAGGGCAGGCTGAAGATCAGGAAGGGGCTCAGCTCGATGGCTGTCAGCAGGCCCATCTGCGTGGGCGTGGCCTTCAGCAGCACCGCCGCGGTGAGCGGCAGCGCCAGCATCATCACCTGGTTGCCGAAGGAACTGGTGAGGATGCTGCTCCACAGGCGCAGGTAGGCCGGGTCGCGCAGCAGGTCGCCTTCGCGCAGACGCAGCCAGTCAGGGATTGCGAACCGCCCCTTCACGCGCCGTGACCCACCGCCATCAAGACCTGTAGTCGGCGTTGATGGTCACGTAGTCGTGCGACAGGTCGCAGGTCCACACGGTGGCTGCGGCCGCGCCGCGGTGCAGGTGCACACGCACGGTGATCTCGCTCTGCTTCATCACACGCTGGCCATCTTCCTCGCGGTAGCTCGTGCGACGGCCGCCCTGTTCCACCACATGCACGTCGTCCAGGAACAGGTCGATGAGGTTCTGGTCCAGGTCGTCAATGCCGGCATAGCCTACAGCGGCCAGGATGCGGCCCAGGTTGGGGTCGCTGGCGAAGAAGGCGGTCTTGACCAGCGGTGAATGTGCAATGGCGTAGGCCGCCAGCTTGCATTCGGCCTCATCTCGGCCGCCTTCGATCTTGACGGTGATGAACTTGGTGGCACCCTCACCGTCCCGCACGATGGACTGGGCCAGCTGCTGCGACACCGCGACGACTGCGTCGCGCAGCACTTGGCCTTCTGCTGATGCCAGCGACGTGATCTCCGCATGGCCCGCCTGCTGCGTGGCGATAAGGATGAAGCTGTCGTTGGTGGAGGTGTCACCGTCGATGGTGATGCGGTTGAAGCTGAGGTCCGCCGCTTCCTTCACCAGGGTCTGCAGCAGGGCCGGCACGATGACCGCATCGGTGGCCACAAAACCCAGTTTGGTGGCCATGTTGGGGCGGATCATGCCGGCGCCCTTGCTGATGCCGGTGATGGTGACCACGCGGCCGCCGATGGTCACCTGGCGCGACGCCGCCTTGGGCAGCGTGTCGGTGGTCATGATGCCTTGTGCGGCCTCACCCCACCCGTTTGCAGACAGTGCAGCCTGCGCCGCGGGCAGGCCCGCTTCGATGCGTTCCACAGGCAAGGTTTCCATGATGACGCCGGTGGAAAACGGCAGCACCTGGGCGGGCTGCACACCCATCAACGCGGCGGCGCTGACGCAGGTGCGCCGCGCGCGGGCCAGGCCGTCAGCGCCAGTGCCCGCGTTGGCATTGCCGGTGTTGATGACCACGGCGCGCACGCCATTGCCCAAAGCCAGGTGTTCGCGGCAGACCTGCACGGGCGCCGCGCAGAAGCGGTTGCTGGTGAACACGCCGGCCACCGCCGAGCCTTCGTCCAGCGACAGCAGCACCAGGTCGCGGCGGTTGGCCTTGCGCACGCCGGCCATGGCGGTGCCCAGGCGCAGACCCTTGACGGCGTGCAGGGTGGCGGGGTCGGGGGCGCTCAGGTTGACGGGCATGGCAGCGGGTTCTTGTGCGGGAGTGAGCCGGACATTCTAGGGACGGCGCCAATAGAAAAGGGGCGCGGCCCGCAGGCCGCGCCCCTTCGAAGGGCATAGACAGCTTGTCGTTTGCTTGCCCGTTACCAGCCGATGTCCGTGAACAACGGCAGCGTCAGGTCCAGCGGAGGCGACACACCTTGTGTCAGGTCGCCGTTGATCGAAGGCTCCATCAGCAGGTTCCGCGTGGCCGTGGTGTCGAAGTGCGACACCGACGAACCGCTCTGGAACGGATTCGGGGAGAACATGAGCACACGGCCCAGTGGGTCAGCGCCGGCCATCTGCGTACCGAACAGGCCGAGGCGGGCGAACACACCGGAGTTGGTACGCGAACGCGTGGCAAGCTGGGTCTTCAGCTGGGTGCCATTGGCCTGGGTGATGCGCACGGCCGGGATCGTGATGCTCGGGTCAGTCCCCCCCAGGCCCGCAGGGGCACCGGCGGCGTTGTCCGCGATCAGCACACCAACGGCACCGGCGTTCTGCGCGTTCTTCACCTTGACGGCGAAGCCGCAGACACCACGGTCGATGAGCGCAATCTTGCCGTTGACTGCACGTGCGTCATTCACCGTCAGCGGGCCGCAGGCCGGACCGGTGAGGCTGTCGGCAGTGGTGTTGGTCACCACCGGCATCACCTCACCAAAGGTTCCGGCCTGGGTCAGCGACGGGCCAAAGCTGGCCTCACCCGCAGCCAACTGCGCACCTGTCAACGGGCCGGCTGATGGGCCCGAGATCGTCACACCAGGCAGGCCTTGACGCAGCACGTTGGGCGCTCCTGCGGTCACGTTGGCACCGGTCCAGACCAAGCGATTCACACCGATGGCTGACGCCGCACGCTGGGCATTGGTCATGTCCTTCCACAGCAGGTTGTTGCTGTTGTCCATCAGGTAGTGGTCCCAGATGGCCGGAAAGCCGCCGTTCTGCGCGCCGGACGTGCCGTTGGTGAAGGTCTGGAAGCCCAGGCCGTGCGCCATTTCGTGCTGCAGAACCGCCACGAAATCAATGCCATTGGTGCCCTCGTTGCCATCCAGACCGTAGTACCAGCGGCTGGTGGGCAGGCAACTGGCGTTGAGGCCCAGGTTGACGTTGAAGTTGGCGTTGATCTGCGCTGCGTTCGCGTTCAGGTCGGCACCGGCGATCTTGTTGGCCAGCGCGTACGAGTACCAGGTGTCGGCCTTGGGCGCGTTGGCGAAGTTGCGGAAGATGAAGGTTGCGCCCGCGCTGCCCAGCACGGCGCTGGTGGCCGTGCAGGTCAACGCGGAGAACTGCGCGTTGATGCGCACCGGCTGGTTGCTGGTGAGGGTGGCGCCCCAGATGTTGGCAGCGTAGGTGAAAGCGAACAGCCGCTGCTGGCCCAGCGTGGTGCCCGGGTTGCCGCCGACAGGCACGGCTGGCGTCGGGTCGTTGAAACCAACGCCCGCTGCGTTGAGGTTGTTGATGATGATGGTCAGCGCCGCCGAAGCCGGCAGTGCTGCACCGAGGGTGACCGCGGCAACGCCGGCGGCCAGGAAGCCACGAAGGGCCTTACTTGAGTTCATAACCACCCTCCCGCTTGGCTGCCTTGGACACCATCACGGGCGGCTTGGCAAAGCTCTTTGCCTTGAGCACCTTGCCGGCTTGGTCCTTGCCTTGCACGCAGACGCGCTCCAGCGAGCCGTCGGCATTGCGCCGCACCACGGAGTACATCAGGTCTTCTTCGCCGGTGGCCTTCATCACTGTGCCATCGGCCAGCACGGTTTCGACCGACTCGCTCGCGGCGGATGACGACAGCGCGGCGCGCGCCTGGCGCGCAGCCGGGCGGGCACGGAGTTCAGCCGCTTCAGCGGCGTTGGGCGCGCGCAGCTGGCCGCTTTCGGCGTCACGCACAACCTGCTGGGCCAGTGCCGCTGTCGGCAACGCGCCAACTGCAGCCAGCGCCACGGCCGCCAGAGCGGGCCGCAGCATGGAAGACTTCCTCGAATTCATCGAACATTCTCCTGCTTGTGATGCTGTTGTGGGCCGGCGCCCCGCTTGTGGCAA
>JANOAM010000194.1:0-5537 GCA_031411215.1 Betaproteobacteria bacterium | reverse complement strand
GCCTGCCGCCACAAACAAGGGCGCCACCTTGGGCAGCCGCGCCTGGATGTCCTTGATGCGCGTCTGCCCCGCCGGGTGCGTGGACAGCCACTGCGGCGGGGCTTTGCCGGCGGTCTTTTCCGTCATCTTCTGCCACAGCGTGACGCCGGCACGCGGGTCGTAGCCGGCTTGTGCCGCCAGGATCAGGCCCAGAGCGTCGGCTTCGCTTTCGTCTTCGCGGCTGTACAGCAGCGACAGCAGCCCCGCACCCTGCTGAGCCGCGTAGTCGCCCAGGTTGCCCAGGCCCAGCAGCGCCGCGCCCAGGCGCAGGCCGATGTGGGTGCCGGCGCTCTTGGCCATGCGCTCCCGCGCGTGTTCCAGCAGCGCGTGCGCCACCTCGTGGCCCATGATCATGGCGACCTCGTCGTCGTTCAGCTTCAGCTGGCTCAGGATGCCGCTGAAAAAGGCGATCTTGCCGCCGGGCATGCAGAAGGCGTTGAGCTGTTTGCTGCCCAGCAGGTTGACTTCCCACTTCCACTGGGCTGCGCGGTCGTTGCACGCGGCCGTGAAGGGCACGATGCGCGCTGCGATGTAGCGCAGCCGTTGCAGCTGCGGGTGGCTTTCCGGCGCCAGCGCCTGCTGGCCGCGGGCGCCGTTCAGCAGCTGCGCGTATTCATTGCGTGCCGAACCTTCCACGCTGGACGCGGGAATGGCCTTGGTGGCCAGCGAACGTTTGCATTCCGGGATCACGGCCAGCGCCGGTGCTGCCGCGCCGGCCAGCAGCAGGCCCGTGAACAGGCGGCGCTGTGGGCGCCAGCAGGTGCATGTGGTGGAGGTGCCGGCCGTCTTCATGCCGACATTGTGGGGGCGCGCCGCGGCGCTTCAAGCGGGCTTCGGCCGCGCGTTCAGTCGCCTGCGATGCGGGCGTCCAGCGTGGCGCGCAGTTCCAGCGTGGAGCGCACCGCCAGCCGGTCGTAGGCCTTGCGTGCGTGGTCCACCACGGTGGCGGGGGCCACACGCAGGCGCTGGCCGATGTCGTGGTGCGAACGGCCGTGGTACAGCTCGCGGCAGACGGCCATCTGACCCGGCGTCAGCGGCAGGCTGCGCAGCGCGCGGGCCAGCGCCACGCGGTGCGGTTCCAGCCGGCGCAGCGTGACCTGGGCCAGCGGTGCGCCACTGCCGGTACCCCCGGCAAAAGGGCGCAGCACGGTGCCATGGGCCACGAACTGGCCGGCCGCGGTTTCGTGGGTGATGGACGGCGGCGGTGCGGTGGCTTCCAGCAGCGGCGACCGGGCCCGCTCACGCAGCCGCGCCATCAGCATGGGCAGCAGGTTCCCGGCCAGGGCGTCCAGCGGGCGCGACAGCGCGTCGCGCGAAGCACCGCCTTCGGCCATCAGCAGCATGGCGTGGGCGCCGGGGCTGGCGTGGCACAGCGCACCGTCCAGCGTCAACAGCAAGGTCTGCGGCACCTGGTGTGAAGGCACGTGGCGGTCGTCGGCCACGGCGGGGCCGTGGCAGGCCAGGGCGGCCGCGATGTCCGGCAGCACGGCAGCCAGGCGCTGTTCATCGTCGTGCGTGAAGCGCGGGTCACCCGGCGCGCGGTACAGCACCAGCGACCCGACGAGCAGCCCGCTGGCGCTGCGCACCACGGCTTCCAGCCGCGTGTGGAAGCCCTGCGGCCGCCAGATCTCGTTGTACAGGGCCGACCGGAAGAACGCGGCGTTGTCCAACTCGTCCGCGCCGCGCACCCCGCGTGGTGCGCGGTGCAGGGAATGGAAGGGCGGCATGACCTCGGCTTCGCGCCGGTTGTGGAACTCGTCGAAGTACAGCCGCGCCACTGCGGCGTCTATGGGGCCTTCGATGAAGTAGCGCACCAACCGACCCTGCGCGTCGGTCCAGTCGAAGAGGTTGCGGTGGCTGGGCACCACCTCGTGCAGCGCTTCCAACAAGGCGGGTACCAGTACTTCGGCGTGCAGGTTCAGCTGGCACAGCGCGCGCAGGTTGGCGATGGAGCGGCTTCTTTTCATGGGTGATTCAGTGTCGGCGGGTCCGCCACGCGACACATCCACCGTCTGAGCTACAGGCCGCGGTGCAACCCCCCGGCGGGGGGGCGAAAGCCAGCGCTGCGGCCCGTACCTTGGTGCCGGGCGTCAACACAGAGCCACCCGAATTCACCCCGCACGGTCCAACAGGAGGCCTCATGTCAGAACACATCACCACCAGTGCCACCACCAGCGCCACCACCACCCACGCCGCACCCGGCGTGCCCGTCATCACCTTGCAGGAGAACACCCAAGCCCTGCTGGACCGCGCCCTGCGCCTGCTGCACGCTGGCGACCCGCTGGGCGCCTTCAGGCTGATGGGTTCGCCACTGTCGGCGCTGTGGTCGGAAGCGCGCGGCTCAGGCCGGGCCGACGCCATGCAGGGCTGGTGCAGCGCCCACGCCCTGCACGCCGCAGTGCAGGAGGACCCGTACACACACCGCGCGGCCACCAAGCCGCGTGGTTATGCGGGTGACGCCGTGATGATGGACTTCATCTACGCCGGCCTGCCGCCCGAAGGCACCAGCGCTCTAGGCCGCAGCGTGTTTTCAGCCACCACGCGGGTGTCGATGGGCTTGTCAGTGCTGTACCGGCGGCAGCTGTTGAAGAGCCTGATCTACGACACCGTGGTCACACGCGAGGCCGGGCGCATCCTGTCCGTGGCTTCAGGCCACGCGCGGGAATTCGAAGGCAGCCTGGTCGGCACGCCGGCCTTCCAGGGCGACGTGGTGGTGCTGGACCAAGACGCACTGTCCTGCGCTGAGGTGGCGCGTGTGCACGCGGCGGCGCCGCTGCGGGTGGTGAACGAGGGTGTGCGTGAATTGCTGTCTGGCGCCCTGGCGCCGTCCCTGGGGCAGTTTGATCTGGTCTATTCCGCGGGCCTGTACGACTACCTGCCCGACGGCCTGGCGCGCCGCCTCACCGCACGCCTGCTGCAGATGCTGCGGCCGGGCGGGCGGCTGGTCATCGCCAACTTCGTACCGGGTGGGTCGGGCCGCGGCTACATGGAGCTGTTCATGGACTGGACGCTGGTGCTGCGCAACGAAGCGGCGCTGCGCGACCTGTCGTTGGCGGCGGGCGCGGCCCAGGTGTCGACCTTCCACGACCCGCACCGCAATGTCGTGTACGCGGAGTTGTTGCGCGAGGCTGCGGCATGAGTGCGGCGCCTCTTGTGCACGCCATGCCGGCCGCGCCCTTTCTCGGCGCGCAGCGGCGGCACTTCCTGCTGGCGGTGGCGCTGCCCACGGCCGGGGTCTTTCTTCTGCCGCTTATTTTGCCCGTCATGCAGCAGCCGGGTTGGGCGCTGGCGCTGTGGCTGGGCATGTGGTTCATCGTGGGTGGCGTGGGTGTGTCGGTGGGTCTGCACCGCCACTTCTCGCACCGCGCCTTCGAAGCCCGGCCTGCCCTGCGTGCGGCGCTGGGTGTGTGTGGCGCGATGGCGGCCCAGGGCCCCGCCATCTACTGGGTCAGCCTGCACCGCATGCACCACGCCGCCAGCGACCAGCCCGGCGACCCGCACTCGCCGCGCACCACCGCCTGGCACGGCGCCAGCCGCTGGCAGGCCGCCTGGCGCGGCCACGTCGGCTGGGTACTGGGCCACGACGTGCCCAAGCCCACGCGCTATGCACGCGAGCTGATCGGCGACCCGATGGTGCGGCGCCTGTCCAGTGCCTACCCGGCGTGTGTGGCGGCGGGACTGTTGCTGCCCGCACTGCTGGCCTGGGCGGTGTTGGGCCGTGAGATGGGTGCATGGCAGGCGCTGGCCTTTGGTGCGTACTGGGGCGGTGTGCTGCGCATCGCCGTCGGACACCAGGTGATCTGGGCCATCAACTCCTGGTGCCATCTCCAGGGCTCACGCCCGCATGACACGCGGGAAGGCAGCACCAATGTCGCGCTGCTGTCGCTGATCTCCTGGGGCGAGAGCTGGCACAACAACCACCATGCGCGGCCGACCGAGGCACGTTTCGGCAAGGGCTGGCGTCAGCCGGACGTCGGCTGGTGGGTGGTGAAGGTTTTTGTCGCCCTGGGTTGGGCGCGGCTGCGCTCTTCCGAACGGGCTCCTGCCGCGGCAGCCGAGGTGAATTTGTCGCCTTTCACATCTGCGCATTCACCCCCCGCGCGCGACGAGGCTGCGTAGCCTTCTGTACACGGCATGAAGGTGATGTTCACCTGAGGCCGTGCACAGGGGGAATGTCACCATGTTTGCCAACCTCATCACCACCGTTTCAACGACTCCAAACGCTTCACCACTGGCCGCCGTCATCACCACCTTGCTGGACGAGCTGGACTACGGCGTCATCCTGGCCGCAGAGCAAGGCTGCGTCGCGTACCTCAACCGCGCGGCACAGGCGCTGCTGCACGATGGCGGCCTCATCGCCATGAGCGACTACCGCCTGCTGGCCGAACGCCCGGCCGACCGGCCGGTGCTGGGCGACGCCTTGGCCGGCGCCGCGCGGGGCCTGCGCCGCCTGGTCACGCTGGGAGGGCCCGATGACCGCGTGTCGGTGGCCCTCATCCCGCTGCGCGCCGCCACGCCGTTCACGGTGCTGATCTTCGGGCGCAGACGCCTGTGCGAACGCATGTCGCTGCAGTGGTTTGCCCGGGCCCACGGGCTGACGCCGGCAGAGTCCTCCGTGCTGGAGCTGCTGTCCGAAGGGCGCGACCCGCGTGAAGTCGCCCAGGTCCATGAAGTGGGCATGGCCACCGTGCGCACCCAGGTCAAGGACATCCGCGACAAGACCGGCGCGTCCAGCATCCGCAGCCTGATGCACCAGGTGGCCCTGCTGCCACCCATGGTCTGCAGCCTGCGGAACTGAGTGCGGACCGAGGGTCCGGAAGGACCCGAGAGCTGCACGAAGGCCCGAGCGCGATTTCACGCGTGAGGGTTGAGCCGCCGACGGCCATCACAAGAAGCCCTGGGCTGCGCGCCCAGGGCTTTTTCGCTGATGGCTCAGCGCACGTCGGCCAAAGCGCTCCAGGTGGCTGGTGTCCTGGCGCGTGCCACGAGCTGCCGGGTGCACTGCTCACGTTCGGCACGCAGGCGCAGGCTGTCGCAGGAGGCCAGAGCCTGCTGCAACTGCCCGCTGGGGTTGATCCACGGCTCGGCGGACGCTTGGTGGAACAGACCCAGCACGCCAACCTGGATGCCGGCTGCGCAGACCGCGGCCACCATCGTGCAGGCGACCCGGCTGCTGCGGGTCAGTGGTGAGGAAGAAGAAGACGGTGACATAGCGCTCTCCTGTGTGGGTGAAGGGGCAAGCCATCGTCCGCCGCAGCCCCGGCGCCGTCATAGCCCCGCAGTGGGACCGCCTCCCAAGTCAATGGGACATGGTTCTGGCTTCCAGGCCGGCTCACTGCCACACTTGCGGCGCGGTCTGGTTTCTGGCCGCAGGGGCAGGTCCACCATGCGCCGAACAAACGCCTCCCATAACGCCGCGCAGCTGATCGACCAGCTGCCAGGTCTGCTGGGCCCGCTGGCCCGCCGCGGCACGGTTCATACCTACCGCAAGGACGTGA
>JANOAM010000193.1:0-1562 GCA_031411215.1 Betaproteobacteria bacterium | reverse complement strand
CACTGGTGGACCACATCGCGCGCACCGGCATGCCGCAGCCGCGCACGCTGGGCTTGCAAGGCGAGATGCCATGACGAACGCGACACCGCATGTTGTGATCATCGGCGGCGGTTTTGCCGGCCTGTGGTGCACCCGCGCGCTCGCCTCCGCGCCGGTGCGCATCACCCTGGTGGACAAGGCCAACCACCACCTGTTTCAGCCGCTGCTGTACCAGGTGGCGACGGCTGGCCTTTCCGCACCCGACATCGCGGCGCCGCTGCGCCACATCTTGCGCGGCCAGCGCAACGTGCAGGTGCTGATGGCTGAAGTGAGCGGCATCGATGTCGCAGCGCGCATGGTGCAGCTGGGTGGCGCGGTGGCGACGCAGACTCTGCACTACGACCAGCTGCTGGTGGCCAGCGGCGCCACGCACGCCTACTTCGGCCATGGTGAATGGGCCGCGCACGCGCCGGGCCTGAAGACCCTGGACGACGCCTTGGCCATCCGCCGGCGGGTGCTGCTGGCCTTTGAACAGGCCGAGGCCGCGACCCGTGAAGACGAGCGCCAGGCCTGGCTGCACTTCGCCATCGTGGGTGGCGGGCCTACCGGCGTGGAACTGGCCGGCACCCTGTCGGAGATCGCGCGCCACACGCTGCAGGGGGAGTTCCGCCAGTTCGACCCGCGGCAGGCCAAGGTGCGCCTGATCGAGGCCGGCCCTGCACCCCTGGCCAGCTTCCCGCCGGCGCTGCAGCAGCGCACCCGGGCCCAGCTGGAATCGCTGGGCGTGGAGGTCTGCTGCGGCAGGCCAGTGGCTGACATCAGCGCCGCGGGCTACCTGCTGGGCCCCGGCGAACAGGAAGGCCAGACCTTCGTGCCCTGCCGCACCGTGCTGTGGGCCGCGGGCGTGGCCGCGTCGCCGCTGGGTGCGATGCTGGGCGCGCCGCTGGACCGCGCAGGCCGCGTCCAGGTCAACCCCGACCTGACCCTGCCCGGCCACCCGGAAGTCTTCGTGGCCGGCGACCTGGCGGCGGTGTCAAGGCCCGACGGCCGGCCCGTGCCCGGCGTGGCGCCAGCGGCCAAGCAGATGGGCAGCCATGTGGCGCGTTGCATCCGCGCGGGTCTCGCGGGTGCACCCACCCAGCCTTTTGCATACGCCGACTACGGCAACCTCGCCACCATCGGCCGCCTGGCAGCGGTGGTGGACCTGCGCGGCTTGCAGTTCTCCGGTCTGCTGGCCTGGTGGTTCTGGCTGGCCGCCCACGTGTTCTTCCTGATCGGCTTTCGCAACCGCCTGAGCGTGCTCTTGAACTGGGCGCTGGCCTACTGGACCTACCAGCGCAGCGCGCGCATCGTGCTGGGAGACAAGGTGGTGGAAGGCGACGTGGCGGGCGGCATCAGGGCGGGTCGGGACGCTGAGCCCTGAAGCGCCGGGCTATGCTCGCGGACGGAACAAGGGCGCCCCTGTGAAGGCGCACGGGCCGCATGGAGTCGCCAGCGAATGAGCACCGGCACGAGCACAGGCAAGAGCACAGACAAGAGCGTCGGCAAGAGCGCAGGCAAGCCAGCCGCCCACCCGCCGCGCA
>JANOAM010000192.1:0-4173 GCA_031411215.1 Betaproteobacteria bacterium | reverse complement strand
GGGCGGCCTGGGCGACCAGGACGACGCGGTGGTGGTGCCGCTGGCCACGCTGCAGCGGCGTGTCACCGGCAACCGCCGTGTCAGCACACTGGCTGTCAGCATGGCCGACGGCGCCGACAGTGCACCGCTGAAAGCCAGCCTGCGCCAGTTGTTGCGCGAACGCCGCAAGCTGGCCGACAGCGACGAGGACAACTTCAACATCTTCGACACCCAGCAGCTGGCCGACACGCTGTCCAGCACCATGGGTGTGCTGACCAAGCTGCTGGGCGCGGTGGCCGCAGTGAGCCTGCTGGTGGGCGGCATTGGCATCATGAACATCATGCTGGTCAGCGTCACCGAACGCACCCGCGAGATCGGCCTGCGCCTGGCCGTGGGCGCGCTGGAAGGCGAGGTGCTGCTGCAGTTCCTGATCGAAGCCGTGGTGCTGTCGGCGCTGGGTGGATTGATCGGTGTGCTGATCGCCACCGGCGCGTCGTATGTGGGCGCGGGTCTGATGGAAGTGCCCTACGCCTTCGACCCGGCGATCAATGGGCTGGCGCTGGTGTTCAGTGCCTTCATCGGCGTGGTGTTTGGCTACTTCCCGGCAAGGCGTGCGGCGCGCATGGATCCGATTGAGGCGTTGCGGCACGAGTAGGGGGCACTGTCGGCAATCGACCCCATCCTGACGCAAACGGCCCAGTTTCGCGCGCTGGAAAGCAGCCATTTCCAGCGTCACATGGGGCATCGCTAGCGGCGCCGACACCGCCAGTCGGCGGCTCGCGCTCCTGTAGAGTTGGGCGCATGCGCCCCACCGGGACCGTCACGCTGCTGTTCAGCGACATCGAAGGTTCGACACGCTTGCTCCATGCCATCGGTGTCGCAAGTTTCGAAGGCGCGCTGACGCTGCACCGGCACCATATGCGCGAGTCTTTCGCGAGGTACGCGGGCTACGAGGTCGACACGGCAGGCGACTCGTTTTTCGTTGCCTTCAGCCGCGCTGTGGATGCGGTGCAAGCGGCCCGCGATGCGCAATTGGCGTTGGCGTCATGCGAGTGGCCAGACAACGAACCCGTCCGCGTGCGCATTGGCATCCACAGCTGCGAAGTGACGGTGTCAGGCTTGGGCTACGTGGGCGTTGGCGTGCACCGTGCGGCCCGCATCTGCGCAGCGGGGCACGGTGGCCAGATCGTGATCTCGCAGACAACCCACGAATTGCTGGCGAACGAGTCCAGCATCGCGTGCATCGATCTCGGCGCGCATCCGCTGAAGGACTATCCACAACCGCAACGGCTCTACCAGGTGGTGGACGCCAGGCTGCAGCAGACCTTCTCTCCGTTGCGAACGCCCTCCGAAGGGCAGACCAACATCAAGGCGGCGGCCAACCCGCTCGTGGGACGCGAGCGCGAGCTCGATGCCATCTGCTCGCACCTGCGGCAACCCGGCGCCCGCCTGATCACACTGACCGGCCCGGGCGGCACAGGCAAGACCCGCCTGGCCGTGCGCGCTGCCGTGGACCTTACGGGCGAGTTTTCCGACGGCGTGTTTCTGGTTGAACTGCAGGCGATCCGCGAACCCGAACTGCTGATGTCGACGATCGCGCAGACCTTGGCGGTCCGGCAGGCGGCCGGCCAGTCACTGGCCGCGTATCTCGCACCCAAGGAGATGCTGCTGGTGCTGGACAACTTCGAGCAGATCATCGCTGGCGCGGCGACGGTGGCCGAACTGCTGGTGCAATCGCCCAAGCTCAGGATCATCGTCACGAGCCGCGAGCCACTGCGCATCGCTGGCGAACAGGTGTTTCCGGTGTCCCCGCTGTCATGGCCCGACCCGCAGCGCGTCACCGAGCCGGACGACCTTTTCGACCACCCCGCAACTCGCCTTTTCGTGGAGCGTGCCCAGGGTCTGCTGCCGAGCTTCCAGGCCACGCCGCGGAACGCGAAGTCCATTGCCGAAATCTGCGCTCGCCTGGATGGCCTGCCCCTGGCCATCGAGCTGGCGGCGTCGCGTGTATCGATGCTGTCGCCCGAGGCGATGCTCATACGGCTCGGCGATCGCCTGAAGTTGTTGGCCGGTGGTGCGCGCGACAGGCCGGCGCGCCACCAGACCCTGCGCAGAACGCTGCTGTGGAGCCACGAACTGCTGACGCCCGACGAGCGTGCGCTCTTTGCACGCCTGGCAGTGTTCGTCGGCGGCTTCACGCTCGAGGCGGCGGAGGCCGTCTGCGACGCTGAATTCGACACGCTGTCCGCGCTGGTGGACCGGAGCATGGTGCGCCGCATCGATGAACGATTCGACATGATGGAGACCATGCGCGACCTCGCGCTCGAGCAACTGGCCGCCGCTGCCGATGGCGACGTCGTGCGTGAGCGGCACATGGCCTACTTCGAGGCCATGGCCGAGCGGGTTTACGCGAAGCGCTGGCACGACGAGCAGTCGGGTCTTGACGAACTGGATCGCGAGCACGACAACCTGCGCCTGGCGCTCGACCGCCTGCACGCCACGGACGGCAGGCGCCTGCTGCGGCTGGCCGGTGCGCTGGGCTGGTTCTGGCACATGCGATCGCATTACAGCGAAGGCCGCGCGCGGCTGGCACAGGCGCTGGGTGCCGCCCCCGGACCGGACGAGGGTCGGGCCCGTGCGCTGGCTGCGGCCGGCGAACTGGCCGCCTTCAGCGGTGAGCTTGCGCCGGCCAGGCGCTTCATTGACGAGGCCATCGGCCTCTGGCGCGCACAGGGCCGGACGCAGGAGATCGCGTGCGCGCTGACCGACCTGGGCTGGGGCTGCTTCTACAGCGGCGACGGCGAAGCGCGGCGGCTGATGGAAGAGGGGCTGCGACTGCAGCTATCGATCGGCGACCCGCTGCTGGTCAACCGCGCACGCATCGGACTGCTGCAAGTGCTCGTCGGACTGGGTGACATCGACACTGTGGAACCGATGGCACGCGAGGCACTGGCCCTGGCGACGCGGGATGCGGACCTGCGATCGGCCCACCTGGCTGTTCACTTTCTTGCTGACTGCTCGCTCATCCGCGGCGACCACGACCAGGCCTTGCCGCGTTACCGTCGCTCGCTGGCGCTGGCCGTCGAGCTCGGTGATCGCGCGGAGATCGCGCCCGAGATCCAGGGCGTCGCGATGGTCCTGGCCAACTGCGGACAAGGCGCACTGGCGTTGCAGCTTGCCGGCGCGGCCAGCGCGGCGTTCGAAGCCATGGCGATCGACCTCACGGGCATGACCTTCTGGATGGTGCTGCTCGAACGTCACCTCGGAACGGCGCGCGCGGCGCTCGGCGGCGACGCGGCAGACGCGGCGTGGCAGGAAGGGCGAAGGATGCCCCTGACGTCGGCAATAGCGCTCGCGTTGCGCGAGAACGACCTGCCCGCCGTACGGATCTCCAGATAGCTGCCTGACGCGACCGGCTCGTGATGGCCGACAGTGTGATTCGCCAACCCCGCCTCGAAGATGCGATCCGGCCGACTCGCTCGGGCTGCCTTGTCCCTCGACAAGCGCCGGCCATGTCAGACTGCCAAGCCTTCGTCATCAAGGCCGAACAGCGACTGCTGGCCGCCGCCACTGGCCTTGCCAACCGCAGCCGCGTGGCGCTGGCTCCCCTTGGCCGTCTGGCGCCCTACTCAGGTGTCGCCGGGTCGTTGTCGGCACCACCGTGGGCCAGCGCCTGGCGCGCCAACTCTTCTTCGCTGAGCTCGGGTGCACCCTGCAGAGCAGCCAATTCTCCCAGCATCTCGGGCGTGGCCTCAGCGTTGCCCAGCAGCAGGTCTTCGATGTTGGCGTGGGAGCCCTTCAGCTCTTCGTGATCCAGCGGTGACGGATGCACAGGCGTCAGCGCCGGCAGCTTGACCGCAGCCAACTCCAGTTGTTCATCGACCAGTTTGTTGAAACCGCCCTCGGGCGGCGTGTCCTGGCGCGTCATGGGCAGTCTCCTTGCATGCCCCATGTTCCGCCATTTGGGGTCACCGCGCCAGTGCGTGTCTTTGTGCGTGCACGCCACTCAGCGCCGTGTGGCTGGAGCAGCAGCGTCGCGGCGGCAATGTCGACGTGCCGCAGGTCGCGGCCGACCGCGAAGACCGCTCTGAGCAGAGTCAGGAACGTTGCCATGGCGGTCATGGGGGAGCAGCACCGCGGATCGACACAATCTGGAAATAGGTCACCCCGGCGATGTCGAGCCGCCGCAGTTCC
>JANOAM010000191.1:0-3377 GCA_031411215.1 Betaproteobacteria bacterium | reverse complement strand
CGCTGGTACGCGAACTGGGGCCCGTGGTGACGGGCTTGCTGTTTGCTGGCCGTGCAGGCACGTCCCTCACGGCTGAGATCGGCCTCATGAAGGCGGGTGAGCAGATCGCCGCCATGGAACTGATGGCGGTGGACCCGAAGGCGCGTGTGCTGGCGCCGCGTTTCATCGGCGGCATCATCAGCATGCCCATCCTGGCGGTGCTGTTCTCGGCCGTCGGCATCCTCGGCGCGTATGTCGTCGCGGTGCTGCTGATCGGCGTGGATTCGGGCAACTTCTGGTCGATCATGCAGACGCGGGTGGACGTGTTCCGTGATGTGGGCAATGGCCTGGTCAAGGCCAGCGTGTTTGGTGTGGTCTGCACCGTGGTCGCGCTGTACCAGGGTTATGAAACCGAAGCCACGCCCGAAGGCGTGGCCTACGCCACCACGCGCACGGTGGTGATTTCTTCGCTGTGGGTGCTGGGCATGGACTTCATCCTCACCGCACTGATGTTCTCGACCCCCTGAACCCAGGGCGTCGGCAAGGGAGATTCAATTCATGGGCAAGAAAAGCATAGAAACGCTGGTGGGATTTTTTGTCCTGCTGGGCATGCTGGGCCTGGTGTTCCTGGCCTTGAAGGCCGCCAACCTGGGCAGCGTGGGCGGTGGTGACACCTACAGCGTGCAGGCCCGCTTCGACAACATCGGCGGCCTGAAGCCGCGCGCCCCGGTGCGGGCCGCCGGCGTCACGGTGGGTCGAGTCAAGAGCATCAGCCTGGACGCCAAGACCTTCCAGGGTGTGGTGACGCTGGACATCGACAAGGGTTACGCCTTCCCCAAGGACACGGCGGCCAAGATCCTGACCGCAGGCCTGCTGGGTGACCAGTACGTGGGCCTGGAGCCGGGCGGCGACGACAAGAACCTGGCCTCCGGCGAAACCATCGCGCAGACGCAAAGCGCCGTGGTGTTGGAGAACCTGATCGGCCAGTTCCTCACCAGCAAGGCCGATTCGGCAGGCACATCCGCCGGCACGCCGGGCGCAGCCGCGTCGGGAGCTTCCAAGTGAAGACCCGTCGGGCTGCATCCGCGGCCCTGCTGAGCCTGGCGCTGCTGGCCGCCGGCTGTGCCACGGTGCCGGCGGGTGGCAGCGCGCCAGCACCCGGGGACCCGTGGGAGACCTTCAACCGCAAGGTCTACGCCTTCAACGACACGGTGGACGAAGCCGTGTTGAAGCCTGTGGCCAAGGCCTACAAGGCCGTGCTGCCGCAGCTGGTGCGCACGGGCATCAGCAACGTGCTGGGCAACATCGGCGACGTCTGGTCCGCCGCCAACCACCTGCTGCAAGGCAAGGTGCACACGGGCCTGGACATGGGCATGCGTGTGGTCACCAACACCGTCTTCGGCCTGGGCGGCTTGCTGGACCCGGCCACCGAGATGGGGTTGGTCCGCCGCAGCGAGGACTTTGGCCAGACCCTGGGGCGCTGGGGCGTGGGCCCGGGCCCGTACCTGGTGCTGCCGCTGCTGGGTCCGTCCACGTTGCGCGACGGCAGCTCGCTGCTCGTCGACCGGCAGTTCGCGGCGTCCACGCTGGCCAAGACCGACAGCGCAGGTTATGCCATCACGGGCGTTGAAGTGATCAACCTGCGTGCCGGCCTGCTGGACACCACGCAGTTGCTGGACGCCGTGGCGCTGGACCGTTACAGCTTTGTGCGCCAGGCCTACCTGGGCCGCCGGCTGGACCTGGTGTACGACGGCGCACCGCCCATGGAAAGCCTGGACGACCCGGGCGACGAACCCGCCAAGCCGGCCGCGCCGGGCACTGCGGCATCATCTGCCACGCCGTCCCGGGCCGCCAGCGCCGCTTCCCAAACGGCGCCCAAGTGAACCAGAACCGCCCGCCCTGCGTTGTAGGTGGGCAGCCGGCCCAGAGCCGGCCGCTGACTGAAAGGACCCCTGTGTTCAAGCGTTTCATTCCCTTCCTGGCCACCGCCGCCCTCACCCTGGCCACATCGGCCGCCGTACGCGCCGCAGACGCCCCGGCCGACGCACTGGTGCGCCAGATCTCGGTCGATGTCATCGACACCGCCAAGGCCGACAAGGCCATTCAGGGCGGTGACCTGTCGCGCATCGCCACACTGGTGGACACCAAGGTCATGCCGCATGTGGCCTTCGACGTGGTCACGCGTTCTGCCGTCGGCCCCAAGTGGCGCGAGGCCACGCCCGAGCAGCGCGCCAAGCTGCAGGCCGAATTCAAGACCCTGCTGGTCCGTGTCTACGCCGGCGCGCTGGCGCAGCTGAAGGACCAGACGGTCGAAATCACCAAGACCGTGCCGGTGCCCGGTGGCAACCAGGTGGTGGTGCAGACCGAAGTACGCGGCAAAGGCGAGCCCATCAAGTTGGACTACCGCCTGGACAAGCCCGGCGACACCTGGAAGATCATCGACGTCAACGTCGGTGGCCTGTGGCTGGTGACGAACTACCGCACGCAATTCGCACAGGAACTCACCAAGGGTGGCCTGGACGGCCTGATCGCCGCGCTGGTGGAACGCAACAAGGCTGCGAAAAGCTGAGCCTGGACACACGCAGCACCATGCAACTGCCCGTCAACGCCACGCTGGAACACGCCGCCGAACTGGCGGCGGGTCTGACTGCCGAAGTCGCCAAGGGCAGCGGCGTGTTGACTGTGGACGCGTCCGGACTGCAGGTCTTCGACAGCTCCACCATCGCGTTGCTGCTGCAGGCACGACGGGTGGCAGAAGCCGCCGGCCGTGGTTTCTGTGTCACCGGCGCGCCGGCCAAGCTGGTGGAACTGGCGCGTCTTTACGGCGTGGACGGGTTGCTGTCGCTGTCCTGATCGGCCGGGTGCCCGGCGCCGGCATAGCGCCGCTCGCGCAGGTTCTTCTTGATGGCCTGCAGCATCGGCCGCAGCTGCGCCGAACCCAGCCGCAGCGCCACGCCCGTGGTCAGGATGTCGATGATCAGCAGGTGCAGCAGTCGCGACACCATGGGGCTGTAGCGGTCTGAATCTTCAGGGTGGTCGGCCGCCAGCAGGATGTGCAGCGCGCCGTTCTGCGCTTCCTTGGCCAGCGGTGAACCGCTGGCCGTGATCGCGATGACCATGGCGCCGCGCCGCCGCGCGATGTCGGCCACGTCCAGCAAATCACGGCTGCGGCCGGAATTGCTGATGATCACTGCGCAGTCACCGGGCTTGAGCATGGTGGCGCTCATCACCTGCATGTGGCCGTCGCTGATGGCCGCCGCGCTGACGCCCAGGCGGAAGAACTTGTGCTGCGCGTCTTGCGCCACGATGCCGCTGTTGCCGACGCCGTAGAACTCGATGCGCCGCCCCGTGCGGCAGGCGTCGGCCAGCGCCTGGATGGCCCGCTCCACCGACTGGTG
>JANOAM010000190.1:0-12928 GCA_031411215.1 Betaproteobacteria bacterium | reverse complement strand
GGCCCTGGTCCGCACGGTCAAAGCTGGTGAACCACAAGAGGCCGGTCCAGCGTGCGTACTGTTTCCACAGGGGGTCGTCCAGGTGGAAGGTCTGCTTCAGGTCTTCGGCCTCCTTCTGCTGCGTGGCTTCGCCGGTTTCCTGCAGGTAGGTCAGACGCGAGGTCAGGAAGTCGCCGGGTGGCAGTTGGATGATGGTGAAGACGATCACCGAAATCACCGCCAGCGTGGGCAGCATGATGGCCAGCCGGCGCGCGATGTAGGGGTGGCGCAGTGCCAGCAGCAGCAGGCCCACGCCCAGCACGGCCCACAGCAACCAGCCCAGGATGCGGCTCACCGGCAGACCAGACCCGCTGCCGGGCTTGCCACCGCCGTTCGCCCCGTCGTCCTGGAGACGCGACATGGGTGTGGGCGACACCAGTTGTTCGCGTGTGTCGGCCACCGCCGTCTGGTTCGGCGCGCCGAAGAAATAGGTCTCGATGCCGGCATTGGCCGGCGTGCGCACGATGGCCGAGTGCAGCGCGTTCCTGGGCACGTTGTGCAGGTCCTTGTTGACCACCACCAGGAAGGGCGGTGCCTCGGCGATGTTGATGGTCCAGACGTTTTCGGCCGCGATGTCCAGCGCTTCGCTGAAAATGCGCACCTGCTCGTCCTGCGTGGTGGCCTGCAGGGCTTGCATGTAGACCTCGTAGGCGCGGCGCATGGGGTGGCCGGGGGGAGGTCCCTGCGCGTTGGGCAGGTCCTTCACCGCGTCCGGGTTCCACAGGCCGCCACGCGAAAACCAGCGTCCCCAGTTGACGGCAAAGTAACTTTCAATGTCAGGGGGTACGAACTGGCTGGGCTGCAGCAGCGGGAAGTGGTCGCTTTCGCTGCTCCAGATCATGAAGTCGAAGTCGGCGTTGTCGCGCTTGGTATAGAAGAACGCACGCTGCAGTTCACGCACCACGGCGCGCACGCCCACCCGCGCCCAGTCGTCGACGATGAACTGCCCCGGCCCCAAGCCCGTGAAGGCCGAGAAGTTCAGGTACAGCGTCATCGTGCTGCCGTCGGGGAAGGTGCGCATGCCGTCCACGTCGCGCTGGGTCAGCCCCAAGCCGTCCAGCAACCGGCTGGCGCGTTTCGGGTCGTGGTCCGCATAGGCTTTGGCCAGCGCTGGGTTGTGGAAGGGCGACTGCGCCCCCGGCTCCACCTGCCCCGGTTTCACCTGGCCGTTGTATTCGGCCTGCACGATGGCCTTGCGGTCTATGGCCAGCGACAGGGCTTGCCGGAAATGTTTGTCGGCCAGGAACTGCGCCTTCCACTTCGTGTCCGGCAAATCGGGGTCGACCCGGCGCGTGAGGTTGGGGTGGATGATCCACGCGGAACGGGACGCCGGGTACCAATGCAAGAGTCGAAAGCCCGAAGCGTCCTGCCGCGACATCAGCTCCGTGTAGTTTTCGTAGCGCACGTTGCGCCCCTGCATGCTGACCTCACCGTTGGCGAAGGCCAGGCTGATCATCTGGTTGCTGCGCACGTCGAACTGCAGGCGGTCGATGTACGGCAGTTGCCGGCCTTGGCGGTCCACCGCGAAGTAGTACGGGTTGCGCACAAACACGAAGGGCGGGTTGGCCTTGGCCTGGCGCAGCACCCAGGGCCACAGGCGCGGGATCTCCGGGTTGTCCCAGCGGCGCAGGCGGTTGTTGTAGAGCGACCGTGCATTGGCCGCGCCCAGCGCTTTCATCTCGCGCTTCAGGAAGGCGGGATCGGCCAGGTCCGGGTGGTACTTGCTGAGGTAGTGGCGCGGCGAACTGAGCATGCCGTGGCTGAAGCTGGCCAGCACTTCCTTGAAGTTGCCATAAGGGTGTTCGAAGCGGAAGCGCACCGTGTGGCTGTCGATCTTGTCGATGTCCGTCTTGCCACCGGCCACCACCAGCCAGCGCACCGGCGGCGCGTCGCCCACGGTGTCGTTGGTATCTTCGTACTTCCACCAGTAGAGGATGTCGTCGGCGCTGAAGGGCTGGCCGTCGCTCCAGCGCACACCGCGGCGCAGATGCACGGTGAATTCGCGTTTGTCGGGCGATTCGTCCATGCGCGTGGCCAGGTGCGGCACGATGGGCTGGCCCAGCGGGCTCCAGCGGAACAGGCCGGCGTAGCCGAAGCGGTGTTCGATGATGAAGAGGTCCCCATCTCCGGTGGCTGCACGCAGCCAGGTGCCGCCATAACGCCCAGGTTCACCGCCATCCAGCACCACGGGCTCAGGCCCCACACGTTGCGCCACCGGCGGCAGCTGGCCCGCCTTCACAAGTTCGGCCAGCACCGGCGCTTCGCCCTTGGGCCACCAGGCGGCGCGCTTGCCTTGGCTGTAGTCGACGTCATGCTGAATGCGCGGCAGCCGTTCGGGCCGGCTGGCGTCGAAGGACGTGTCGCGCTGGCGTTCGGCCGCGGCGATCTGCTCCGGCGTGTAGGCCACGGGCGGGCGGCTCAGGTCCGGGCGCAGCAGCAGCGCAACACCCACCAGCACAGTCAGGAACAGCAGGCCGCCCAGCAAGACGCCAAGCAGGCCCCTGAACCCGCGCTGAAGCCGCTGCATGGCCACGCCCTCGCTCGCTCAGCCGCCGCGGCCGGGTGCGTAGTCGAAGCGCAGTGCCTGGTACTCCGCCAGCGTGCGCGTGGGCTTGGCCACGCCGGCCGGCAGACGCTGACCTGACGCGTTCATGAAGTAGGCGATGCAGGCGTCTCGCCACCACTGCGCTTCACGTTGCTGCTGCGCCAGGTACTGGCTCACCTCGTGGTGCCGGCGCGCGTCCACCGTGCCGGCCAGGCCCGCCCAGGTCTTGCGCAGCGTGTCCACGGAGGCCACACCCGCGTCATAACGCACCAGCAGTTCCTGCCACAGCGTGCGGCCGGTGCTGACGCGGTGTTTCCACGGCAGGTGGTGGAACCACAGCAGCAGTTCGTCGGGCGTGGTGCGCGGGTCGCCCCACAAGCTGTGCAGCGGCTCGGCGTACTGCGCCACGGCATTGCTGCCGCTGGCGCTGCGGTCAAAGCCGATGCCGTCAGGTCCTGCGCGGTGGTAGTAGGTGGGGTTCCAGTCGGGCCGCGCCAGGTTGCCGACCCAGGGGCCGGGGCCGTGGTGGTGGCCGGTGTCCATCAAGTGGTGCAGGCCCAGCGGCGTCATGTAGTTCAGTACCGCTTCGCGGGACGGCATCACCATCCCCGTGACGGCCTTCACCAGGCCTGGCGCGTCGCCAAAGGTCTGAAGCGTCCACTCCTGCGCCAAGGCCTGCGCGCTGCCCAGCGGGTCCCAGGCCAGACGGCCGAAGACGTACCAGTTGGCCTGGTCGAAGTGCGAGCCGCACCAGTTGCGGTCCGTGCCCACGTTGCCCACGCCGGCCATGCCAGCCAGCGTATGGGCCACCAAGGTCCCGGCTTGTGGGCCGGGCTTGTCACGGTAGGTATCGGACTTCAGTGTTTCCTCGAACAGCGGGCCCTGGTAGGCCAGGTGCGTGGAGAAGCCCATGTACTCCTTGGTGACCATGAACTCGCCGATCAGCCGCGTGCGCGGCATGGCGCCGAACAGCGGGTGGAAGGGTTCCCGCGGTTGGAAGTCAATGGGTCCGTTCTTCACCTGCACCAGCACGTTGGGCTCGAACTGGCCGTCCAGCGCGGTGAACTGGTCGTAGGCCTGCTTGGCGCGGTCGTCCGGGTTTTCTGCGGCGTAGACAAAGGCGCGCCAGATCAGCGTGCCGCCGTGCGGCGCCAGCGCCTGGGCGATGACCTTGGCACCTTCTGCATGGTTGCGCCCGTAGTCGTGCGGGCCCGGCTGGCCTTCGGAGTTGGCCTTGATGATGAAACCGCCGCAGTCGGGAATGGCCGCGAACACTTCCGCCACCTTGCCACGCCACCAGCGCGCCACGGCGGGTTCCAGCGGGTCGGCGGTGGCCAGGCCACCCAGTTCCATGGGCGCCGTGAAACGGATCGCCAGGTAGACCTTCTGCCCCCAGGGCCGCAGCACGTCGGCCAAGGCCGCGGCCTTGTGGATGAAGGCCGTTGTCAGCATCTCCGGCTTGGCGCTGACATTGTTCAGCGACACGCCGTTGATGCCCAGCGACGCGTTGGCGCGTGCGTAGTCGGTGTAGCGCGCGTCCACGATGTGCGGCAGCTTCCACCAGTCCCACAGCGAGAAGCCTGCATAGCCGCGTTCCACCGTGCGGTCCAGGTTGTCCCAGTGGTTGAGAAAGCGCAGCGGCAGCCGCGGTGCGGAGCGCTGGTCCAGCGTGGGCACGTCGGCACCCGTGGCCAGCGCACGCAGCAAGGCAAAGGCGCCGTAGAGCAGCCCACGGTCGCTGTTGGCGGCAATCAGCAGAATGGCCTTGCCGCCCAGCACCGTGCTGCGGATCAACCAGCCTTCGTCACCCAGATCGTCCAGCGGCACACCCGCCTTGCGCAGCGTGGGCAGGCTGGCCGGTGTGGCCAGCACCACCTGGCCAGCAGCCAGACGGCGGCGCAGCGGGAGTGCCCGGCCCGTCATCACGCCCAGGCCACGCTGCAGTTCCGTCGCAGCGGACATCAACAGCGCCGACGGCTGCGCCGGCAGCCACAGCGCGCCGGCCCGCGCACGCAGCGTGCGCCGCGCCGCTGCCGGGAGTTCCCGGTAGCGCAACCAAAGCTCGTAGCCGTCTTCGTCGGGCGGGGTCGTGGTGGCTCCAGCCTGCATGCGTGTCTCCTGCTTGTTCTGATCATCAACCGGGCTGCGGTGAGCCCGAATTGACAAGGCGGCTTGCTGAATCGAACAATGCACAGCCGCACAGAATGGTAGCGTTACCTTTTTGCCTGCCAACCCCGGGATTGCCCCTGCCCAAACCGCCGAACCATGCCCTTGCCATCCGCTCCATCTGCAGCTTCCACACCCGGCCAAGCCGAAGACGGGCCGCTGTACCGCAATGCACAAACACCCATCGCGGCGCGTGTGGCCGACCTGCTGGCGCGGTTGACGCTGGAAGAGAAAGTGGCCGAGGTCAGCGCCATCTGGGACGCCAAGGGCACGCTGCTGGATGCGCAGCGGCACCTGGACCCGGCACGCGCAACAGCCGCGTTCCCGCACGGCGTGGGCCACGTCTCGCGCCCTTCGGATTCCAAGGGCGAAGGCCAGAACAGCGCGCTCAATGGCCGCGGCCCGGTGGCCACGGCGGAACTGGTCAACGCCTTCCAGCAGCACGCCCTGGAACACACGCGGCTCGGCATCCCGGTGATGAGCCACGAAGAAGGGCTGCATGGCTACGCGGCCGTGGGCGCCACCAGCTTCCCGCAGGCCATTGCACTGGCCGGCAGCTTTGACCGGGATCTGGTGCGCGAAGTCAACGCCGTCACCGCACGCGAGATGCGCGCGCGTGGTGTGGTGCTGGCGCTGACCCCCGTGCTGGACATTGCACGCGACCCACGCTGGGGCCGCATCGAAGAGACCTTTGGCGAAGACCCGTTCCTGGTCGCCGAGATGGGTGTGGCCGCGGTGAAAGGACTGCAAGGCCATGGCGAGACGCTGGCGCCCGACAAGGTCTTCGCGACACTCAAGCACTTGGCCGGCCACGGCCAGCCCGAAGGCGGTGTCAACGTGGGACCGGCGCCGCTGGCCGAACGCGAACTGCGCGAGATGTTCCTGCCACCCTTTGAACGTGCGGTGAAGGAAGCCGGCGCCTGCGTGGTGATGGCCTCGTACAACGAGATCGACGGTGTGCCCTCGCACGCCAACCACTGGCTGCTGGGCACCGTGCTGCGCGGCGAATGGGGCTTTGATGGCGCCGTCATCGGCGACTACTTCGCGGTGGACCAGCTGGCCAGCCTGCACCACGTCGCCGAAGACGCGGCCGCGGCCGCCGCCCGTGCATTGGCCGCGGGCGTGGATGCCGACCTGCCCAATGGCGCCGCCTACGCGACCTTGGCCGACGCCGTGCGCCAGGGCCGGGTGCCGCAGGTGCAGCTGGACCAGGCGGTGGCCCGCATGCTGACGCTCAAGTTCCGCGCCGGGCTGTTCGAACAGCCTTTTGTCGATGCAGCTGCCGCAGACAGCGCCACGCACGACGGCGCGGCACAAGCGCTGGCCTTGCGCGCGGCTGAGCGTTGCGTGGTGCTGCTGAAGAACAACGGCACGCTGCCGCTGTCATTGCCAGCAGCAGGCGTGCCGCACCGCCCAGTCTGGGCCGTCATCGGCCCCAACGCCGCCGTGCCGCGGCTCGGGGTCTACAGCGGCACGCCACCCAAGGCCATCAGCCTGCTCGACGGGCTGCGCCAAGTGGCCGGCGATCAGGTGGACTTGCGCTGGGCCCAGGGCGTGCGCATCACCGAAGGCGACGACTGGTGGGCCGACGAGGTGCACGCCACACCGCGCGGCGTGAACCTGGGCCTGATCGATGAAGCCCTGACGTTGGCCGAACAGGCCGATGTGGTCTTGCTGGCGTTGGGCGACGACGAACGCACCAGCCGCGAGGCCTGGGCCACACACCACCTGGGCGACCGCAGCGACCTGGGCCTGCCCGGCGACCAGCAGTTGCTGTTCGACCGCCTGCAGGCCCACCTGGCTGCTTTAGGCAAACCCCTGGTGGTGGTGCTGATCAACGGCCGACCTGTCGCCAGCACGGCGCTGGCGGACAAGGCCCACGCGCTGGTCGAAGCCTGGTTCCTGGGTGAGAGCGGCGGCCTGGCGCTGGCGCGTGTCATCACCGGTGCCGTCAACCCCGGCGGCAAGCTGCCGCTGACCGTGCCGCGCCATGTCGGCCAGCTGCCGCTGTTCTACAACCACAAGCCTTCGGCGCGGCGTGGCTACCTGTTCGACGACATCACGCCGCTGTTCCCCTTCGGCCACGGCCTGAGCTACACACGCTTTGATTTCGACCCACCGTGTTTGTCTTCGGCCACCATGGCGGCTGACGGTCAAGTTGAAGTGAGCGTGGTCGTGCACAACACCGGCCCGCGCGAAGGCGATGAGACCGTGCAGCTCTACGTGCGCGACCGTGTCTCGTCGGTGGCGCGGCCGGTGAAGGAACTCAAGGGCTTCCAGCGTGTGACGCTGGCCGCGGGTGCACGCTGTACCGTGACGTTCACCGTGGACGCCACCAGCCTGCGCCTGTGGGACGCCCGCATGCGCCGCTGCGTGGAAGCCGGGGAATTCGACCTGATGACCGGCCCCGATTCACAGCAGCTGCAAAGCGCCCTGCTCACGGTGCGCTGAACACCAGGCGTTCGAAGCGCTGGTAGCGCTGACCGGGCCGCAGGATGCAGCCACCTCCACTCCCGCTGCCAGCCGCTTGCCAAGCGGGCCGGTTGGGGCTGTCGGGAAAGAACTGCGGCTCCAGTGCCACACCGCCATGGAGCCGCAAAGTCTGGCCGTCACGCCCGTGCACATCGCTCAGGTGGTTGCCGCTGTAGACCTGCAGGCCCGGATAGTCGGTGAACAGCTGCATGCGCAGGCAGCCGTCGCCGGACAGCAGTTCAGCGGCGGGTGCACGCCCCTGGGCGGCATCGCCGTCCAGCACCATGCAATGGTCCAGGCCCCGCGTGCGCGCCAGCAGGTCGCCCTGCGCCAGCACGTCACCCAGGCGTTGCGGCTGCCGCAGGTCAAAGAGCGTGCCCTGCACGTCCTGCAGCAGGCCCGTGGGGATCATCTGTGCGTCCACCGGCAGGAAGCGGCTGGCCGCCACACGCAGGCGGTGCCCGCGTGCATCCAACGCGTCACCGTCCAGGTTGAAGTAGGCGTGGTTGCTCAGGCTCACCGGCGTGGCGGCTTCTGCTTCCGCTTCGAAGCTGATGTGCACGGCGTTGGCCTGCGGCTCCACGCGGTAGCTGACGCGGGCCTGCAGAGCGCCTGGGAACCCCTGGTCACCGGCGGACGAGTGCAGCGCCAGGCACAGGCTGTGGGCGTCGGCATGCAGCAGCTGCCAGCGGCGCCGGCTGAAGCTGTCGGGGCCGCCGTGCAGTTGGTGGGCACCGTCATTGACGGCCAACGGCCAGGTCTGGCCGTCCAGATCGAAACGGGCATGGGCGATGCGGTTGGACCAGCGCCCCAGCGTGCAGCCCAGGTAGCCGGGCTCGTGCCACAGGTCTTCGGCGCGTGCATGGCCCAGCAGCACCTCACGCGGCGGCTGGTCGGGCATGGGTACGCGGCAGGACAGCCAGCTGGCGCCCAGGTCCGTCACGGCAATCTGCAGGCCGCCGGCTGCGCCCAGCGTGAACACCTGCAGCGGGGCCTGCACCTCCGCAGCGCCTTCAGTGCGCGGCATGGCCAGGCAGGTAGTCGAAGTGCAAGAAGTCCGCGCAAGCCGCGGCGCCCGAGGTGTCAAAGGCCAGCATGCCAATGAAGGCGCCTGTGAAGGAGCCATGCGCGCCCCTGCCGCCTTCGTCGGAAATGACGCTGGCGTCCAGCACCGGACCCACTGCCTGCCAGCCGCTACCGGTGTCGGCCAGGAACTGCAGGTTTGCGCCACTCACTTCAGCAGCCATGCGCACGGGCCCATCCCCAGGCGCCAACACCGGCTCCGCCAATGGGAACTGCAAGCGGCCATCGGGCCAGTCGCCAGGGCAGGACAGCAGGCTCAGCACACGCCCCAGCGTTTCGTGCCAGGTCAGTGCCAGGAAGTGGAACTTGCTGCGGTTGTAGTAGAGCGTCAACCCGGCGTTCTGCTGGTAGTTGACCGGATCGAAGACCAACGAAGTCTCGGCGCGAAAGTGGTGTTCTTCCTGGCGCCTGGCCACCAGGCTTTGTTCAAACCAACTGCCCACGGATTCACGCCCGGTGAGCCGCAAGGCCTGTCCGGTCAGCGTGAACAGCCGCTCTGGCTGCGGCGTGCGCAGCCACTGGAATTCCGGCGGCAGTTCTGTGCAACCCACAAACGAACGCCGCACCGGCTGGCGCGGCAAGGGCTGCACCAGTGGGTCAGGCGAAGGCACATCGACGGCGGGCACCACGCCGCCCTGGGCCAGGTACAGCCATCCGTCGTCACGCCATTCGCAGCGCTGCAAAGCGGTTTCGCGCCCCAGAGGGGAACGCTGCGTGCCCGGCAACGGCCGGCTGCACAAATGCGTGTGGTAGACCTCGCCGCTTGGCAACTCCACGATCTGCCCATGGCCCGCACGCTGCAGCGCCGCAGCCGGTGCATCCTTGCTGGTGATGGGGTGCTTGAGCGGGTGCGTCTCGTATGGTCCCCACAGCGAACGTGACCGCGCCATCGTCACCGCGTGCCCGTAGGACGTGCCGCCCTCGGCCACCGTCAGGTAGTACCAGCCCTGCCGCTGGTAGAGGTGCGGGCCTTCCATCAGACCCAGTGCCGTGCCGGGGTAGATGTTGCGCACAGGGCCTACCAAGCTGCGGCTTGCGGCGTCCCATTGCTGCAGCAGGATGCCGTCGAAAGCACTGGCGCGCGGCTTGCCACCCACGGATTCCGTGCGGTGGTTCCAGCGCATGTTCATGAACCACTTGCGGCCGTCGTCGTCATGGAAGAGCGAGGGGTCGAAGCCGGACGAGTTGACGTAGACCGGGTCGCTCCAGGGCCCGGTGATGGTGGGCGCGGTCACGACAAAGTTGTGGGTGTCCTTGAAGTTGCCTTCGTAGCGCTTGACGTCGGTGTAGACCAGCCAGAAGAGGCCATCGGCATACGACAGGCACGGCGCCCAGATGCCGCAGGAGTCGGGGTTGCCGCGCATGTCCAACTGGCTGGCGCGGTTCAGCGGGCGGGCCACCAGGCTCCAGTTGACGAGGTCACGCGAGTGGTGGATCTGCACACCTGGGTACCACTCGAAGGTGCTGGTGGCGATGTAGCAGTCGGCTCCAACGCGGCAGATGGACGGGTCGGGGTTGAAGCCCGGCAGGATGGGGTTGCGGATCATGGCTTGCGGCTTGTCGTGCGCCGTGCAGTCGGTGTTTGTCGGGGTGGGAAGGCGCAAAAGGTAACGCTACCATTTTGCCTTCAAGTTTGGGGGAATCGCCGTGAAGCGTCAATCCGTAAGGCCACAGAGGGCCGGTGCCTGGTGCGCTGCACAGGTCCAGGTGCTGGCCTCGGTCCTGGCGATTTTCCTGGTCGGCTGCACGGCACTGGACAGCGCCGCGCCGCGCGCACAAGCCTGGCAGGCCGCGTGGGGCAGCGCGCAGCTGGTCGCGGTTGCGGCGCCCGTCGCGCCAGCGGCATCGGCACCCGCCAGCGCCTGGCAGGAACCGCTGCAGGACGTGACGCTGCGCCAGTTCCTGCGCCTGAGCCTGGGTGGCACGGCGCTGCGTGTGCGCGTGTCCAACGTGCATGGCCGGTCGCCGCTGGTGCTGGGTGGCGCCAGCGTGGCGCTGACCAAGGGTGGTGCCCCGGAAGCCCTTCAATCGCTGCGCTTCGGCGGCCAGCGCACGCTGACGCTGGCGGCTGGCGAAGAGCGCTGGAGCGACCCGGTGGCGCTGACCGTGCCGCGCCTGGCCGACCTGGCCGTGCAGTTGCACGTGCTGCAGGCCCCGCGCGAGGCCAGCACGCATCCAGGGTCGCGCAGCACCAGCTACGCACGGGCCGGCGCACATGTGGATGAGGCTGATTGGACCGGCGCCACACCGCGTGTGGGCTGGTGGTTTCTGTCCGACGTAGACCTGCGGGGTGACAGTGCTGGCGACAAGCCTGGCGGCGTGCTGGTGGCCATAGGCGACTCCATCACCGACGGTTATGGCGTGCCGCCCGACAGCTACCAGCGCTGGACCGACGCCCTGGCACGGCGGCTGGCGCAAGACCCGGCCCAACGCCTGGCCGTCGTCAATACCGGCATAGGCGGCAACCGCCTGCTGCTGGACGGCCTGGGCCCCAGCCTGCGCGCACGCTTTGAGCGCGACGCACTGGCACGCAGCGGCGCCACGCAGGTGCTGGTGCAGATAGGGGTCAACGACCTGGGTGTGCAGCACCGCAACAAAGCCGACACACCGGCCGCACGCGCCCAACTGCTGCGTTCGCTGCAGGCCACCTTCAAGGACCTGGCGGCGCTGGCGCATGGGCGTGGCCTGTGCTTCTTTGCCGCCACCGTGACGCCCTACCGCACCAGCGGCTACTACCAGCCCGGCCCCGACAACGAAGCCGACCGCCAGGCACTCAACGCCTGGATACGCAGCGCGCCGGACTTCGACGCCGTGGCCGACTTCGACGCCGTGCTGCGCGACCCCGCGCAGCCCGACCGCCTGCGCGCCGATCTGGACAGCGGCGACGGCCTGCACCCGTCCATGGCGGGCTATCGACCCATGGCCGATGCCCTGCCGCCCGCCCTGTTGCAACCCTGCCAACCACGCCTGGCATCCACCGCCACACCGACCGCGACACCCACCACCATGCCCACAGCCCAGAGCTACACCAACCCCGTGCTCAGCGGCTTCCACGCCGACCCCAGCATCTGCCGCGTTGGCCCGGACTACTACCTGGCCACCAGCAGCTTCGAGTACTTCCCCGGCGTGCCCATTCACCACAGCCGCGACCTGGTGCACTGGCGGCTCATAGGCCACGCCATCACACGCGAAGGCCAGTTGTCGCTGGCAGGCCGCAAGGCGTCCAAAGGCATCTTCGCGCCGACGCTGCGCTGCCACGACGGTGTGTTCTATGTCGTCACGACCGACGTCGAAGGTGGTGGCAATTTCTTCGTGCACACACGCGACCCGGCGGGTGAATGGTCGGACCCGGTCTGGCTGCCCGAGCCGGTGTTCGGCATGGACCCTTCGCTGTTCTTCGATGACGACGGCCGCGTCTACTACACCCGCCATGGCGGACTGGAACGCGGCGGTATCTACCAGGCCGAGATCGACCTGCGCGCCGGCCGCCTGCTGGCCGAGCCCAAGCTGGTCTGGTCTGGCACCGGCGGCATCTGGCCGGAAGGGCCGCACCTCTACAAACGCCAGGGCTGGTACTACCTGCTGATCTCCGAGGGCGGCACGTCCTACGGCCACTCGCTGACCGTGGCGCGTGCGCGGTCACCCTGGGGGCCGTTCGAGTCCCACCCGGGCAACCCCATCCTGACGCACCGCGACCAGCTCCTGTTGCCCTTGCAGGCCCTGGGTCATGCCGACCTGGTGCAGACCCCTGCAGGCGATTGGTGGATGGTGCTGCTGGGAGTGCGCCCGCAAACCGTCGTGGACGCACAAGGTGCACCACGCCGCCACCACCACCTGGGCCGCGAAACGCTGCTGGCGCCACTGCACTGGGGCGCCGACGGCTGGCCCGTGGTGCACGGTGGCCAGCCGCTGCAGACGCAGATGCCGGCCGCGGGTCTGCCACCCTCCGCGCCCTGGCCTGCGGAGCCGGTGCGCGAGACCTTTGCGCCGGGCGATACCCTGCCCCTGCACTGGTCGCGCCTGCGTGGGCCGGCCACGGCCACCTGGTCGCTGCGGCAGCGGCCCGGCTGGCTGCGCCAGATCCCCGGCCCGGCGGCGTTGCAGGACGTGGCCACACCGGCCTTCCTGGGGCGGCGCCAGTTGCAACTGCACCAGCGTTTCGCCACCCTCATCGACTTCACACCCGGCGACGACATGGGCCACGCGGCCGGTCTCGTGCTGCGGCAGAACGAGAACCACCATGTGCTGCTGCAGCGTGTGGGGCGGACCCACGCGCAGCTGCAATGTGTGCAGCGCCAGGCCGGTGTGAACCACCTGCGCGCAACCGCCGCGGTGCCCGCCGGCCCGCTTGAACTGGAGATGCGCGCCACGCCGCAGACGTATCGGATGGCCTGGCGTTCATCCGCAAGCGCGCCTGGCCACACCGCCTGGCAACCCTTGTGCGAAGTGCCCACGCACGCACTCTCCAGCGAAACCGCCGGTGGCTTCACCGGTGTCTTCATGGGCCTCTTCGCCACCCAGGGTGCGTCCCCGCTGACCGCGCCCGCAGCCGACTACGCCTGGGTCGATTTCGAAAGTGCCTTCGAAAGCAAAGGACCCTAGAGAAAACCATGCTTTGACATT
>JANOAM010000189.1:0-1839 GCA_031411215.1 Betaproteobacteria bacterium | reverse complement strand
CGAAACACCGTTTGACGCGAGCCTGTTGGTGGGCGTGAAGCTGGAGAAACCGTCACCCTTCATCGGTCGCGACGCGCTGCTGGCCGTGCAACACAAGCCCTTGCGCAAGAAGCTGCTGACATTCGTTTTCGAAGACCCGGCCGCGTATGCCTGGGGCGGTGAAGCCATCGTGATGGATGGCCAGACCGTGGGCGAACTGAGTTCCGTTGGCTGGAGCGTCAAAGCCGGCGCGTGTGTAGCACTGGGCTATGTGCGGGGTGATGCGGCACAGGTGGCGCACGACGGCACGGCTGCGCTCATTGACCTCTGGGGGGAGCCGGTTTCAGCGTTGGCTTGGGACCGCTGGGGGGTTTGATTGCCGCGGCCAGCGCTCCGGCACGGTTGGCTGCACGCGACATGAGCGGAGCCGGTCACCCTTCCCCTTCGGTAGCACTTGCAGACAGTCGAGCGCCCATAAACTCGAAGGCATGACACAGCAAATCGCCTTTATCGGGGGCGGCAACATGGCCTCCGCGCTCATCGGTGGCCTGGTGCGCAGTGGCCGCGCGCCCGCCGACATCACCGTCGTCGAACCCTTTGAAGCCCAGCGCGACAAGCTGCTGCGGAGCTTCGGTGTTCACGCACAAGCTGCAGCCGACGCCAAGTTGGCGTCTGCCAACACGGTCGTCTGGGCCGTCAAGCCGCAGTTGTTCGCAGAGGCCGCGGCACCGGCCAAGCCGCACATCGGCGGCGCGTTGCAGGTCAGCGTGATGGCCGGCATCCGCAGCGACAGCCTGGTAGCAGCCACCGGCAGTCAACGCATCGTGCGCACCATGCCCAACACCCCGGCGCTCATCGGCCAGGGCATCGCGGGTCTGTTCGCGCGGCCGGCCGTGGACGCGGCGGCGCGGGCGGTGGTCGACGCCTTGTTCAAGCCCACGGGGCAGACGCTGTGGGTGGCGCAGGAGGACGACCTGGACGCCGTGACAGCGCTGTCCGGCTCCGGTCCGGCCTACGTCTTTTACTTCCTTGAAGCCATGATGCAGGCCGCTGCCGAGATGGGCCTGACGCCAGATCAGGGCCGCGCGCTGGCGCAGGCCACCTTTGGCGGCGCGGCGGCGTTGGCCATGCAAAGCCCGCTGTCGCCCACGGTCTTGCGTGAACAGGTCACATCCAAGGGCGGCACCACCTACGCCGCGATCGCCACACTGGACGCGGAAGGTGTGAAGGCCTCGTTCGTGAAGGCGCTGCACGCTGCGCGCACACGGGCGCAGGAGCTGGGGCGCAGCTGAGGGCGCGGGACCGACGGGCTCAAGTCGGCCTGTTGAGGGCCGATGTCACGGGTGTGCAGGCCGGCGTGCATCCGCTTGGGCCTGCGCGGCGTATCTCGCGCCATGGCGCGAGACAGCGCTGCACCCAGGAGCCCTGCATGACCCGACGCTTTTCGCCATTCCCATTCCACCTGCTTCTGCCCTTGCTGGCCGCGGCTTGCCTGCCTGCCCAGGCCGCCGGCGGCAAGTTGTTGCTGACGGGCGGTGTCAGCAGCATCGACGGCGCAGCCGGTGGTGGCCTGACACCTTGGGCCGTGACCGGCAGCTATGCCACCCAGGGCCAGTGGGGCGCCACGGCGCATGCCACGGGCGTGAAGACACGCGACTACGGTTTTGCCACCTACGGCGCGCTGGTCAGCTGGAACGACCGCGTCGAACTGTCCCTGGCTCGTCAGGACCTGGACACGCATGACAACCTGGCGCCGCTGGGCCTGGCTGGGCTGCATCTGAAGCAGGACATCGTGGGCGCCAAGGTGCGCCTGTTCGGTGACGCGGTGCTGGACAGCGACAGCTGGGTGCCGCAAGTCGC
>JANOAM010000188.1:0-3049 GCA_031411215.1 Betaproteobacteria bacterium | reverse complement strand
ACCATGCCCTACACCACCAACACGGTGGACGAGCACCTGGACATGCTGATGGTGTGCCACCACCTGGACCCGTCCATCGCCGAGGACCTGGCCTTCGCGGAAAGCCGCATCCGCCGCGAGACCATCGCCGCAGAAGACGTGCTGCACGACCTGGGCGCCATCAGCATGATGTCGTCCGACAGCCAGGCCATGGGGCGTGTGGGCGAGGTGATCATCCGCACCTGGCAGACGGCGCACAAGATGAAGGGCCAGCGCGGGTCACTGCCCGAAGACAACGCGCGCCACGACAACTTCCGCGTCAAGCGCTACATCGCCAAGTACACGATCAACCCGGCCATTGCCAACGGCATCAGCCATGAGGTGGGCAGCATTGAAGTCGGCAAGTGGGCCGACCTGGTGATCTGGCGGCCCGCCTTCTTTGGCGTCAAGCCCAGCCTGATCCTGAAAGGCGGCTTCATCGCTTCTGCGCTGATGGGGGACGCGAACGCCAGCATCCCGACGCCACAGCCGGTGCACTACCGGCCCATGTTCGGCAGCTTCGGGCGTGTGCTGCAGGCCACGTCATTGACCTTCGTCAGCGGCATCGCGCTGCAGAACGAGGTCGGCGACCAGCTGGGCCTGAAGAAGCGCCTGTCATCCGTGCACGGCTGCCGCACGGTGAAAAAGAAGGACATGGTGCACAACGGCTACACGCCCCGGATGGAGATCGACGCGCAGACCTACCGCGTGCGGGCCGATGGGCAATTGCTGACCTGCGACCCGGCGACGGTGTTGCCGATGGCGCAGAAGTACTTTTTATTCTGAGGCAACGGACTAACGGCGAGATTTGGTGTGTTTTCGCAACCAGGCGGCCAGCGTCGACTCGTCAATGACCCCCGCCGCCACGTCCAGCATGGTCAATGTCGCCTCGGCCTGCGTGGCCACGAGACGGTGGCCGTTGATGGCAAGAAAGAGGCCGATGGCCAAGAAGGCAGCGCGCTTGTTGCCGTCGACAAAGGGATGGTTCTTCGCCAGGCCCACGCCATAGGAGGCGGCCAGTGCGCAGAGATCCGGTTCGCCGTAGTGGGCTTGGTTGAGTGGCCGCGCCAGCGCCGATTCCAACAGGCCTTCGTCGCGTATGCCGGGCGCACCGCCATGCTCCGCAATGCTCTCGTCGTGCAGCAGCAGCAGTGCACGCCGGTCTATCCAGCGCCAGTTGCTCACCGCAGCCTCACTTGGCCAACTGGTGGAAGGTGTCGCGGAACTCGCGCATGAACTCGCGACCCGCCTTCAGTTGCTCGTCCAGCGCCGGGTCGTATGGTGTCAGCGTGACGCCGTTGGCGGCATCGGTGACAAATACCGTGTCCCCCTTCTCCAGCTTCAAGCGCGCCAGCACCTCCTTGGGCAGGATCACGCCCACGGAATTGCCGATCTGGGTGAGCTTGAGTGCGGTCATGACGGGCTCCAAACAACGTTATAACGAACGTTATACTAACCCCACCAGCCCACCCGGATCAAGGCCAGCACCATGCTCACCGTGAACAAGCTCATCCCTGGCGCCCGCGGCCTGGCCGCCGTGCTTCTGAAGCGCGCCGCCACCGTCGAACTGGACTGGGACGTGCGCCAGAAAAGCCGCTTTGACGCCACCGATTCCACAGGGCGCACGCTGGGCATCTTTCTGCCCCGCGGCACTGCCGTGCGCGGTGGCGACGCGCTGCTGGCCGAAGACGGCTCGCTGATCGTGGTGAAGGCCGCGCCGCAGGCCGTGCTGGTGGTGCGCCACTGCACGGAACACGGCACACCTTTCGACCTGCTGCGTGCCGCCTACCACCTGGGCAACCGGCATGTGCAGCTGGAACTGCAGACCGACCACTTGAAGCTGGAACCCGACCACGTGCTGGCTGACCTGCTGCGCAGCATGCACCTGATCGTGAGCGAAGAGCAGGCAGCGTTTGAACCCGAGGGGGGCGCCTATGCAGCCCAGGGACATGATCACCATGGTCACGACCATGGGCACGAGCACCACGAGCACGCCGCGCCCAAGAAGGCCGCCATCCCCATCGCCACAGCGGCCCCTGCCCCGCACGTGCACGGCCCCGGCTGCGGTCACGACCATAGCCACGATCATGACCACGGACATGAGCACAACCACGGTCACCACAAGCACGGTGACCACAAACACTGAAGCCCTCACATCTGCAGCCACCCGGCTGCAGCTGATGTGGCTGGCCTCCCCCGCCTTGCCGGTCGGTGGCTTCAGCTATTCCGAAGGGCTCGAAGCCGCCGTCGAGGCCGGGCACATCACGAACGAAACCACAGCCACCGCATGGCTGCGTGACCAGTTGCATCTGGCGCTGGCCCGCGCCGACGCCCCGGTGCTCGCCGCCGCCTGCGCCGCGTGGGCGACACACGATGCGCCCCGCCTGCGCGAGCTCAACGACTGGCTGCACCAGACCCGCGAGACCGCAGAACTGCGCGCACAGGCGGAGCAGATGGGCCGCTCCCTGCTGGACTGGCTGAAGAACGGCCTGCATGCCAGCGACCCGCGCCTGGCCACCCTCGCCGCCCTGCCCCCGGCGCCGCTGTGGCCCACGGCCTTTGCCCTGGCCACCACGCTGGCCGGCGCCAGCGCAGAAGACGCGCTGCTGGCCTTCAGCTGGGGCTGGGCCGAGAACATGGCGCAGGCCGCGATGAAGGCCGTGCCGCTGGGCCAGGCCGCCGCGCAGCGCATGCTGTCCGTGCTGGCACAGGACATGCCTTTGATGGTGCAGACTGCCTTGCACAAGCCTCAAGTTGAATGGCAGGCCGCCACACCCATGCTGGCCATCCTGTCGGCCCAGCACGAAGCCCAGTACTCCCGACTGTTCCGCTCCTGACCGCATCACCATGACATCCGCGCTGCACCACATCCCTAACCGCACCAAGAAGTTGCCGCCACTGCGCGTGGGCGTGGGCGGGCCGGTCGGCTCCGGCAAGACGACGCTGGTGGAAATGCTCTGCAAGACGATGCGTGACAAGTGGGACCTGGTGGTCATCACCAACGACATCTACACCAAGGAAGACCAGCGCC
>JANOAM010000187.1:0-3849 GCA_031411215.1 Betaproteobacteria bacterium | reverse complement strand
GTGCGGCGTGGCGGCTGACGGCCTGGGGTTTGAAGGCCGAGCCGCCGCGCATCTGGCGCACCTGAGGGCGCGGGCCAGGCGCCCATGCGCACACTGGGTATCCTCGGCACCATGTACGCGCCGTTCTTCGGCCTGACGCGGGAACCCTTCTCGCTGGCGCCGGACCCCCGATTCCTGTTCATGAGCGACCAGCACCGCGAGGCGCTGGCGCACTTGCTGTATGGCGTGCAGGGCGGCGGCGGCTTTGTCCTGCTGACGGGCGAGATAGGGGCCGGCAAGACGACGGTGACACGCTGCTTCCTGGAGCAGTTGCCCAAGCACTGCGTGGTGGCCTACATCTTCAATCCCTGCCTGAGCGCACTGGAACTGCTGCAGACGGTGTGCGCGGAGTTCCACATCCCCACGCTGCCCGCCGGGGCCAGCATCAAGGCGCATGTGGATGCGCTCAACGCCTTTCTGCTCGACGCGCATGCCAAGGGCCAGCACGCGCTCTTGATCGTCGACGAGGCGCAGGCGCTGGAGCCGCCACTGCTGGAGCAGTTGCGCCTCTTGACCAACCTGGAAACGTCGCAGCGCAAGCTGCTGCAGATCATCCTGATCGGCCAGCCCGAACTGCGTGAACGGGTCGACGGCCCGGGCATGGAGCAGCTGTCGCAGCGGGTCATTGCGCGCTACCACCTGGGGCCGCTGTCGGCCAAGGACACGCGGGAATACGTCAAGCACCGGCTCAGTGTGGCGGGCCCGCATGTGCCGGTGCCCTTCGACACGGCAGCACTGTCGCGCATGCACAAGCTGACCGGTGGCGTGCCGCGGCGCATCAACCTGCTGGCCGACCGTGCGTTGCTGGGTGCGTATGGACGTGGGCAGCGTGTCGCAGACGTGGCCACCGTGGAGCGGGCCGCGGGCGAGGTGTTCTCGCAAAAGAACAGGAACCGCAGCAGGAGCCGCAGGCGCTGGGCGGAAGCCGCGACCGCGGCGCTGAGCCTGACGCTGGTGGCCGGGGGCTTGTGGCTGGCTTTCGCGCCGCGGCCGCGTGCACCGGTGGTGGTGGCCCAAGCGGCGGCTGCCGCGCCCGCGGCATCGGCGGCGGTGACCGCCCAGCCGTCCGCCAGCGCGGCGGCTGTGGCGGCATCAGCCGCGATCACGACCGCGCTGCCACAGCCCCCAGCCAGCGAAGACCCCGCCGTCCTGCTGGCCGCCGCCCTGGCAGATGAAGCCCAGGGCTGGCGTGAACTGTCGCTGCGCTGGAACGTGGCCATCGGTGACGGCGAACCCTGCGCAGCAGCCGCGCGTGCGGAACTGGCTTGTTACCGCAGCACCGGTGGCCTGCAAGGTGTGCGGCAGCTGGACCGTCCCGCTCTGCTGACCTTGCGCGACCCGAGTGGCCAGCGTGTCTACGCCCAGCTGCTGGCCGTGGCTGATGACCGCGCCACCTTGAGTGCCGGCCGCCAGCGTTTTGAGTTGACGCTGCCGGCGCTGGCGCGTGTCTGGCGCGGTGAGTTCGCAACCTTCTGGCGCACACCGCCAGGCTGGCGCGCGGGTGCGGACGGCAACCCGCCACCGCCGCTGTCGGGCTGGCTGCTGCAGCAGCTGGGCGGCGGACCGGTCGCCGGCACCACCGCGCTGCGTGAGCGCGTGGCGACCTTCCAGCTGTCCCAGGGCCTGCAGCCCGACGGCCGGCCCGGCCCCGTGACGCTGATGCAGTTGAACCGCGTGGCGGGTGTGGATGAACCGCGCCTGGGCAACGCCCGGACGCGCTGAGCGGGCTGAAAAGGACACCGGCATGTCGTACATCCTGGATGCCCTGCGCCGCGCCGATGCTGAACGTCAGCAAGGCCAGGTGCCGGGCCTGCATGCGGCGCCTGCGGGCGGCGTGGCCGAGCTGCCGCGGCCTGGCCGGCCAACTTGGGTATGGCTGGCCCTGGCCGCGCTGCTGGTCCTGGCTGCGGTGGCCCTGTGGAAATGGTGGCCGAAGCCTGCGGTGGTGCCAACGGTCGCTGCGTCCGCACCGGCCGCGGCCGTGGTGCCGCCGCCGCGTGTGGCCGCCGCGCCCGACCCTGCGCCGGTGACTTTGCCCATCGTGGTGTCTGCAGCGCCCGCGCCGCCAGCAGAGGCCAGGTCTGCAGAGTCCGCGGCGCCCGCGCTTGGCGCATCAAAGCCCGCAGCTGCAGCTGCAGCCGTGCGGCCCGTGCTGCTGGCCGCTCTGCCGCCTGACGAGCGCCGTCAGTTGCCGCGTCTGGTGACGGGCGGTTCGGTGTGGTCGGACAGCGCTGCCAGCCGCTTCGTCATCCTGGACGGCCAGGTGCTGCGCGAAGGCGACGCCGTGGCACCGGGCCTGGTGCTGGAACGCATCGAGCGCAAGGCCGTCGTGCTGCGCTGGAAGGACCAGCGTGTCGAAGTGCCGCTCTGATCAGCCCGCGTTGATCAAGCGGCAACCACCGACACGCCGCGCGTTGCCAGCGTGAGCGACAAGGCCTGGCCCGCGGACCAGTCGCGCGCCAATTCAGGCGACACGGCAAAGACCTCACCCAGCGCCGTGGCCACGGTCAGTTCCTGCAGGCTGCCCAGGTAGCTGCTCTTCACGAGCGTGCCGGCCAGCGCGCCGGCCGCTGTCTGGGCTGACGTATCGCCGAAGCCGATCTGCCAGGCCTCAGGCCGTATGGCCACCTTCACCGCACCCGGTGCAATGCCCACACGCGCCGGCACCGTCAGCGGCCCCAGCGCGATGCGGCCATCAGCACCGGCCATGGCGTCAAACAACATGGCCTCACCCATGAAACCGGCGACGAAGACCGTCTGCGGCGATTCGTAGAGTTGTTGCGGCGTGCCGGCCTGCGCAATGCGGCCGGCGTCCATCACGATGATCTGGTCGCTGACGGCCAGTGCTTCGCTCTGGTCGTGTGTCACATAGGCCACGGTGAGCTTCAGGCGCTGCTGCAGCGCGCGGATCTCTTCGCGCATGCTGCGGCGCAGGCGAGCGTCCAGGTTGGACAGCGGCTCGTCGAACAGCAGCACCTGCGGCTCCAGCACCAGGCTGCGCGCAACGGCCACACGCTGTTGCTGCCCGCCACTCAATTCACTGGGCAGGCGCAGGTCAAAGCCGGTGAGGCCCACGCTGGCCATCGCGGCCTGGGCGCGGCGCAGAGTTTCTTGTTTGCCGACACCGCTGACGCTGAGGCCGTAGCTGACGTTTTCCAGCACGTTCATGTGCGGGAAGAGGGCGTAGCTCTGGAACACCATGCTGACGTTGCGCTCGGCCGCGCCCAGCAGCGTCACGTCCTGTCCGGCTATGAAGATCTGACCGCCGCTGGGTGAGTCCAGCCCGGCGATCATGCGCAGCGTGGTGGTCTTGCCGCAGCCGCTGGGGCCCAGGATGGTGGTCAGCGTGCCGGCGGGTACGGTGAAGTCAATGCCCTTGACGACCAGCGGCGAATCAGGTCCGCCGTAGCGCTTGGTGACGTTCTTGAACGTGATGCTCATGCAGCCTTCCGTCGTCCCAGTTTGCGTTCACCTACCAGGAATTGAATGAGCGCCGTGGCCAGCGACATCAACACGATCAGCACCGTGCAGTAGGCCAACGCCACGCCGTAGTCGCCATTGCCGACGCGGCCAATGATGTAGGTGGTGGCCAGTTCGTTTTCCGCCGTCACCAGGAAGATCACGGCGCTCACCGTCGTCATGCTGCGCACAAAGCTGTAGACCAGGGCGGCGACCAGGGCCGGTTTCAGCAGCGGCAGCACCACACGGCGCAGCGTGGTGGCGGTGCCGGCGCGCAGCATGGTGCTGGCTTCGTCCAGGCTCTTGTCCAGTTGCTTGAAGCTGGCGGTGCCGGCGCGCACGCCCACCGGC
>JANOAM010000186.1:0-12624 GCA_031411215.1 Betaproteobacteria bacterium | reverse complement strand
TGACGTGGCCTTCGGCCGCGATGGCCTTCTTGGCGATGCTGGTCAGCGCCACCGACTGCATCAGCCAGTCGCTGGCACTGAGCTTGTTGACGATGACGTTGCTGTACTGGATGAGGAAGGGCGTGGCCAGCATGCTCAGCACCATGCTGGCCAGCACGGGGCTCATCCATTGCGGGGCCACCAGGCCATGTTCCGCACCCAGGGTCAGCAGCACAAAGCCGAATTCACCGGCCTGCGCCAGGTACAGGCCGGTGCGCAGCGCCACGCCGGGCTGGGCGTGGAAGGCGCGTGCGAGTGCCGCCACCAGCACGGCCTTGGCCAGCACCGGGCCGCTGGTCAGCAGCAGCACCAGAAGCCACTGGTCCAGCACCGGGCGCCAGTCCAGCTTCATGCCGATGGTGATGAAGAACAGGCCCAGCAGCACGTCGTGGAAGGGCCGGATGTCGGTTTCCACCTGGTGCTTGTATTCGGTCTCGGCCACCAGCATGCCGGCGACAAACGCGCCCAGTGCCAGGCTGAGGCCCGCGTGCTCGGTCACCCAGGCCAGGCCCAGCGTCACCAGCAGCAGGTTCAGCATGAAGAGCTCTTCGCTCTTGCGCCGCGCCACCAGCGTGAGCCACCAGCGCATGGCCTTCTGGCCACCCACCAGCAGCACGGTCAAAACAGCGGCGGCCTTGACGCCGGCCCAGGCCATGGCGATCAGCATCTCTTCGCCTGGTGAACTGAGCGCCGGGATCAGCACCAGCAGCGGCACCACGGCCAAGTCCTGGAACAGCAGCACGCCCATCACACGCTTGCCGTGTTCGCTTTCCAGTTCCAGCCGCTCGGCCATGAGCTTCACGACGATCGCCGTGGAGCTCATGGCAATGGCGCCGCCCAGCACCACGGCACCCTGCCAGCTCATCGCCCACGCCTTGTTGAAGAACCAGGCGTAGGCGGCGACCAGCAGCGCGTGGCCCAGCAGCGTGCCCGCCATGGTCAGCACCACCTGGCTTAGCCCCAAGCCGAAGACCAGCGTGCGCATGCTCTTCAGCTTGGGCAGGTTGAATTCCAGCCCGATGACGAACATCAGGAAGACCACGCCGAACTCGGCCAGGTACTTCACGCCCGCCGTGTCCTTGGCCAGCGCCAGCGCGTTGGGCCCGATCAGCACACCGACCACCAAGTAGCCCAACATCGGCGGCAGCTTCAGCGACCGGCAGACCACCACGCCCAGGACAGCGGCCACGAGATACAGCAGGACCAGTTCGAGGGTGGTGGCCAAGGTGGGAAGCGCTTTGTGGAAGGGTGCTGCCTAGAATGGGCCGATCCTATTGCACCCATTTGCCGTGACGTCTTCACCGCCACCTTCACCGCCGTCCTTGCCGCCATCCGCAAAGCCTTTCGACGCCCAGCGTGCCTTGCGCATGGCCGCGCGCACCTTCGACATCGAAGCCCGCGCACTGCAAGGCCTGAGCGCGCGCCAGGGTGAAGGCTTCACGCGCGCCGTGCAGGCCTTGCTGGCTTGCAGCGGCCGTGTGGTGGTGATGGGCATGGGCAAGAGCGGCCACGTGGGCCGCAAGATGGCGGCCACGCTGGCGTCCACCGGCACACCCGCTTTCTTTGTGCACCCGGCCGAGGCCAGCCATGGCGACCTGGGCATGGTGACGCCCGGCGACGTGGTGCTGGCCATCAGCAACAGTGGCGAAAGCGACGAGCTGGCGGCCATCCTGCCGGCCATCCGCCGCCTGGGCGTCACGCTGGTAGCCATGACCGGCCGGGCGGAATCGTCTCTGGCCCGCCATGCCGACATCGTGCTCAACAGCGCGGTGGAAGAAGAAGCCTGCCCGCTGAACCTGGCCCCTACCGCCAGCACCGCGGCACAGATGGCGCTGGGCGACGCGCTGGCCGTGGCCGCGCTGGATGCGCGCGGTTTCCGCGAAGAAGATTTCGCACGCAGCCACCCGGGCGGCAGCCTGGGGCGCAAGCTGCTGATGCACGTGCACGACCTGATGCGCAGCGGCGACGCCGTGCCGCGTGTGTCGCCAGCCGCCACCTTGAATGAATTGCTGCGCGAAATGACCGGCAAGGGCCTGGGCTTCACCGCCGTGGTCGACGCCGCCGGCAAGCCCGCGGGCATCTTCACCGACGGCGACCTGCGGCGCCTCATCGAACAGTCCGACGGCGACGGCGCCGACCTGCGGAGCCGCCGCGCCGCCAACCTGATGCACCCGCGGCCACGCCTGGTGCGCGCCGATTCCCTGGCCGTGGATGCGGCCGAGGTGATGGAGCAGCACCGTGTCACCAGCGTGCTGGTGGTGGACGAGAACGGGTTGCTGGTGGGCGCGCTGAACTCCAATGACCTGATGCGCGCCAAGGTGATCTGAGCGTGGCCGCGCTGCACTTCCTCACTGAGACGCTGCTGCGTGCGCAAGGCGCGGGCCTGGGCCTGAAGGCCGCCATCTTCGACGTCGACGGCGTGCTGACTGACGGGCGCCTGTACGTCGGCGAACAGGGCGAAACCGTCAAGGCCTTCAACACGCTGGACGGGCATGGCCTTAAGCTGCTGGCCGCCGGGGGCATCCAGCCGCTCATCATCACCGGCCGGGACTCGCCGGCCGTGCGCCGCCGTGTCGCGGACCTGGGGCTGCAGCACGCCGTCTATGGCGCTCATGACAAGCTGGCCGCGGCTGCCACGCTGCTGTCGCAACTGGGCCTGGACTGGGCCGAGGTGGCGGCCATCGGCGACGACTGGCCCGACCTGCCGCTGCTGACACGTGCCGCCTTTGCCTGCGCACCCGCCAACGCCCATGCCGAGGCCAAGGCCGTGGCGCACCACGTCACCAGCCTGCCCGGTGGCCATGGCGCGGCACGCGAGTTCTGCGACCTGCTGCTGCTGGCCTGCGGCCGCTACGACACCTTGCTGCAACAGCAGCTGACCACGCTGGACGGGCGCTGAAACCACCGTGAGCGTCGAGCTGCACCTGCCCGATCTGCCGGAGGTGCCCATTTCCCTGGGCCCGCCGGCGGGCCGAGTGCCCAGGGCGCGCATGCCCTGGCACTTGCGGCTGCGCGACACGCTGTCGTCCTACCTGCCGCTGCTCTTGATGGCGCTGTTGGCGTTGGCCACCTGGTGGCTGGTGAAGAACTCCCCACGCCTGGCCGTGCCGGGCGTGGAGCGACCGGTATCGACCGAGCCCGACTACACGATGACGAAGTTCTCGCTGGAACGCTTTGATGCCAGCGGGCGGCTCAAGGTCCGCATCGAAGGTGAGCGTCTGCGCCACTTCCCCGACACCGACCGCGTCGAGATCGACCAGGCGCGCATCCACGCCTTCGCCCAGGACGGCCGCGTCACCTTGGCCACTGCGGCGCGGGCCCTGGGCAACGGCGACGGCAGCGAGATGCAGCTGATGGGCGGCGCCGAGGTGACGGCGCAGGACACCGCGGGGCAACCGCTGGTGATGCGCGGCGAGTTCCTGCACGCCTTTCTGGTGACAGAGCAGGTGCGTTCGCACCTGCCGGTGCTGGTGAGCCAGGGCGGCACGTCGCTGCAGGCCGCAGCCATGGACTACAACAACGCCACGCGGCGCCTGGAGCTGAAAGGCCCCATCCGCGCGGTGCTGTCGCCGCGGGCGCCGCGGCCGTGAAGGTGCTTCCATGAAGTCGCTTGCCCAGACGGCGCCGCTGGCCTTCATCACGGGGGCGTCCAGCGGGCTGGGGCAGGCACTCGCTGCGCGCTATGTGCAGGCCGGCTGGCGCGTGGCGCTGGTGGCGCGACGTGGGGCCGAGATGCAAGCCTGGGCATCGTCGCTTGGCCTGGGCGCGGATCGGGCCTTGGTGCTGCCGGCCGATGTGGCCCAGCCCGACAGCATCATCGCCGCAGGGCGGCAGTGCATCGCGCAGTTCGGCCTGCCGGATGTGGTGGTCGCCGCCGCGGGCTTCAGCGTGGGTTTCGACACCGCCGAACGTGCGGATCTGGACCTGCTGCGCGACACCTTTGCCACCCACAACCTGGGCCTGGCCGCCACCTTCCACCCCTTCGTGCAGGCCATGCGCCAGCGCGGCAGCGGCACGCTGGTCGGGGTCGCGAGCGTCAACGCCATCCGCGGCTTGCCCGGCCACGGCGCCACCTGCGCCAGCAAGGCCGCCGTGGTGTCCTATTGCGAGAGCCTGCGTGTGGAGTGCCGCGCCAGCGGCGTGCGCGTGGTCACCTTGTTGCCTGGTTATGTGGCCACACCGCTGACGGCGGCCAACAGCTATTCCATGCCCTTTTTGCTGCAGCCACAGGACTTTGCCGAGCGTGCCTTCCGCGCCATCAGCGCCGGGCGCAGCTATGTCGTCATCCCGTGGCAGATGGGCTGGGTGGCCAAGGGGCTGCGTCTGCTGCCCAACGTGTTGTTCGACCGCCTCTTTGCTGGCCGTGGCCGCAAGGCCCGCCGCAACTGAGTGTCCCCTGGTGGTGTGGGCTTGCTGCGGCCCTGGCAGCATCCGGCGCGCGCATGGTCGATGTCGTCGTTTTCTTTTTTCTGCTGGGTGTGTTCGCGAGGCTGGTGAAGAGCGATCTCCGCCTGCCCGAGGCGCTCTACGAGACGTTGTCGATCTACCTGCTGCTGGCCATCGGCCTGAAAGGCGGCATCGAACTGAGCAAGCAGCCCTTGCTGGCGCTGGCGCCGCAGGTGCTGGCCTGCATGGCGCTTGGCTTTGTGATTCCCTTCGTGCTCTACCCGCTGGCACGGCGGCTGAAGTTGAGTGGCGTGGACGCCGCGGCGCTGGTGGCCCACTACGGTTCGGTCAGCGTGGTGACCTTCGCCGTGGCCACGGCCGCGCTCACGCGGCAGGGCATCGCCTATGAGAGCCATGCGGCCTTGTGGGTGGCGGTGATGGAAGCGCCCGGCCTGGTGGCCGGCATCGTGCTGGCGCGCTGGGCGCAGCGGGGCGCTGCAGGCAGCGTCCGGGCTGCGTGGGGCGAACTGGCGCACGACGTGTTTTTCGGCAAGAGCGTGCTGTTGCTGCTGGGCGGCATCGTCATCGGGGCGGCGGCCGGCGTGGAGGGCACGGCGCCGATCAAGGCTGTGTTCGTCGATCCCTTCAAGGGCGTACTGGCGCTGTTCCTGCTGGAACTGGGCCTGGTGGCTGGCGCCCGGCTGGCCGAGTTCAGGCGCTTTGGTGTGGCGGTGCTGGTCATCGGCCTTGGGGCGCCACCGCTGCTGGCTTTGGCCGGCGCCGGCCTTGGCCTTTGGCTGGGCTTGTCCACCGGCGGTGTGGCCGTCCTGGCCACCCTGGCCGCCAGCGCCAGCTACATTGCGGCGCCCACGGCCATGCGCATTGCAGTGCCGCAGGCCAATGCCGCGCTGTCCATCACGGCGGCACTGGGCATCACATTTCCCTTCAACCTGGTGGTGGGCATCCCGCTGTACATCGCGCTGGCACAAAGGCTCACGGCATGACCAAACACCCGAAGACGCTGCTGGTCATCGTGGCCGAAGCGGTGCTGGAGAAGAGCCTGGTGCGCGACGCGCGGCAACTGGGCGTGCAGGGCTGGACGGTGGGCGAAGTCCACGGTGCCAACCTGGAAGGCGTGCGCGAGGGCGCCTGGGAAGCCGACCGGACGATCGAGCTGAAACTGATCTGCAGCGAACCCGTCGCCAATGCCATCGCCGACCACGTGCTGGCGACCTATGCGCCGCACTACAGCGTGGCGCTGTACTTCAGCGACGTGCAGGTGCTGCGTCCCGAACGCTACTGACACGGCCACCCGGAAACGACAAAGCGCCCCGGAGGGCGCCTTGATCAGCTTGCTTGGTGATTCGGTGAAACCGGATCAGTACCCGCCGCGGTTGCCACCGCCGCCACCACCACCGTAGCCGCCACCACCGCCACCGCCGCTGCGGCCACCACCGCCACCGCCGTAGGGGCTGCGGCCACCGCCACCGCCACCACCGCCGTAGGGGCTGCGACCACCGCCACCGCCGCCACCACCAGTGCCGCCACCACCACCACCGTAGCCGCCACCACCACCACCGCCGCCGTAGCCACCGCCACCACCGCTGCGGCCACCACCGCCGCCGCCGAAGCCGCCCGGACGCTCTTCACGAGGACGTGCTTCGTTGACCACGATGGCACGGCCTTCCAGGGGCTGACCGTTCATGCCGTTGATGGCGGCTTGTGCCTCGGCGTCCGAGCTCATTTCCACGAAGCCGAAGCCCTTGGAACGGCCGGTTTCACGGTCCATCATGACCTTGGCCGACGTGACGTTGCCGAATTGGGAGAAGGATTGGAGCAGCGAGTCATCGCGCACCGAATAGGCCAGATTGCCGACGTAAAGTTTGTTTCCCACAGGGAGCCCTTAAAAGTACCTAGATAACCATGTGGAGCTCAACCCTGCGTGAACCAATCAAGGTGCGGCTGCCAGACACAGACCCCCGCATTATGGGCACCGATTTCCGCAGCATGCATATCGGGCTCACGTCAAGTGTTGTTTTGTCGTCCACGGGCTAACCCTTGTTTTTGACCGCCTGTCACCAGCCTGAAGGCGGGCGGCCTGACCCCACAATGACCGGATGGACCTGCTCAAGCCCTTGATCGCGCTGCTGGCGATCGTCAATCCCGTCGGGGCCGTGCCGTTTTTCATCCACTTCACGCAGGCTTTTTCACCCGAAGAGCGCCGGCGCACGATCCGCATCAGCTCTTTTTCCGCCTTTGCGGTGATCGCTATCAGCGCGCTGGCAGGCATCAAGATCATCGAGTTCTTCGGCATCAGCCTGGCGTCCTTCCAGGTCGGCGGCGGCTGCCTGCTGCTGATCAGCAGCCTGGCCATGCTCAATGCGCAACCGGCAGAGAGCAAACCAAACGACGTGAGCGACAGCCAGGAGAAGCTGGATGCCGGCGCCAGCATCGCCGTGGTGCCGCTGACCATCCCGCTGCTGACCGGGCCGGCGACCATCTCCACCATGGTCATCTACGCCGAGAAGACACGCCACGTCTGGCAGCTGGGGGTGCTGGTGGGCTATGGCGTGGTCATCGGCATCGTCACCTTCCTGGTCTTTTCGGCCTCGCCGCGCATCGCCAAGGTGCTGGGGCGCACGGGCATCAACGTGATGACGCGGCTGATGGGCCTGATCCTGGCCGCCATGGCCGTGGAGCTGCTGGCCGACGGGCTGGTGAAGCTGTTCCCCGTGCTGGCCAGCAACATCCGCTGAGCCGACTGAAAGCCGCATGACCGAACCCATCACGACCTACGACTACATCGTCATCGGCGGCGGCACGGCCGGCTGCCTGCTGGCCAACCGCCTGTCGGCCAACCCGCGGCGCAGCGTGTTGCTGATCGAAGCCGGTTTGCGGGACGACTACCACTGGATCCACATCCCCGTGGGCTACCTGTACTGCATAGGCAACCCGCGCACGGACTGGATGTTCCACACCGAGCCCGACGCGGGCCTCAACGGCCGCAGCCTGCGCTACCCGCGCGGCAAGGTGCTGGGCGGCTGCAGCAGCATCAACGGCATGATCTACATGCGCGGCCAGAGCCGCGACTACGACCAATGGGCCGCGCTGACCGGCGACGACGCCTGGCGTTGGGACGAATGCCTGCCCTACTTCATGAAGCACGAAGACCATTGGAAGGGCGGCGACGCCTTCCATGGCGTGGGCAAGGAAGGCCACAAACACATCGCCAGCCGCGGGCCGGGCGGCGAGTGGCGCGTGGAGAAGCAGCGCCTGTCCTGGGAGATCCTGGACGCGTTTGCGCAGGCCGCGCAGCAGGCCGGCATCCCGGCCACCGACGACTTCAACCGCGGCAACAACGAAGGCGTGGGCTACTTCGAGGTCAACCAGAAGGACGGTGTGCGCTGGAACACCAGCAAGGGCTTCCTGCGCGCCGCCATCCCGCGCGACAACCTGCAGGTCTGGATGGGTGCGCAGGTGTCCAAGCTGCTGCTGGACGGCAACCGGGTGGTCGGTGTGCAGGCACTGCCGGCGCAGGGCGGCGTGGTGCTGGAAGCGCGCTGCCGCCGTGAGGTGGTGATGGCCGCCGGCGCGGTTGGCACGCCGCAGATCCTGCAGCTGTCAGGCATAGGCGCGGGCGCTCATCTGCACGAGCAGGGCATCACGCCGCTGCACGAACTGCCCGGTGTGGGCGAAAACCTGCAGGACCACCTGCAGATCCGCGCGGTGTATTCGGTGGACGGCGTGAAGACGCTCAACACCATCGCCGGCACCTGGAAGGGCAAGGCGGGCATTGCCTGGGAGTACCTGACGAAGCGCACCGGCCCGATGAGCATGGCGCCGTCGCAGCTGGGCGCGTTCACGCGCTCGTCGGACCAGCACGAATGGCCCAACGTGGAATACCACGTGCAGCCGCTGTCGCTGGACGCCTTTGGCGAGCCGCTGCACGGCTTCAACGCCTTCACGGCCAGCGTCTGCAACCTCAACCCCACGTCGCGCGGCTTCGTGCGGATCGCTTCGCCCGACCCGCGTGCCGCGCCGCGCATCCAGGCCCGCTACCTGTCGACTGACGCAGACCGCCAGGTGGCTGCGGACTCGCTGCGCCTGACGCGCCGCATCGCCGCGCAGCCGGCGCTGGCCCGCTACAAACCGCAAGAGGTCAAGCCAGGTGTGCAGTTCCAGAGCGACGAAGACCTGGCACGCCTGGCCGGGGACATCGGCACCACCATCTTCCACCCCGTAGGCACCTGCCGAATGGGCCGCGCCGGTGAGCCTGGCGCGGTGGTGGACTCACGTCTGCGGGTCCAGGGCCTGCAAAACCTGCGCATTGCTGACGCCAGCGTGATGCCCACCATCACCAGTGGCAACACCAATTCGCCCACGCTGATGATCGCGGAGCGGGCCGCCGAATGGATTGTCCAGGACAACAAATCCTGACAAGCCCAGCGGCGGGTTAGTCCGGATTCGGGCGGCGGCAGCACGCCGATACATTGCGCCTTCTTCCGGCGCCCGGGCTCATGCCTTGGTCTTGCTGGCGGAGGCCCGAGGAGACGACAGAACACCAAGACGATGACGAACAGACGACCGGCCGGGCGCTCACGCGCACCAGGGCGGCATCCTTGCACAAGCGCCGGCGACGGCGCTTTCTTTTTGTCTGGACGCCGGCGACGGCGCTTTCTTTTTGAGACAAGCGCTTGCAAGGACGCTTTGTTCCGGGCGCCGCGCCGGGGCGCGCTCATCTAGGATGGCCGTTGAACCCCGCCGAGCCCTCCCATGCCCGTAGACGCCGAACTCCGCAAGCTGGACATCGACATCCCGTCCCAGCCCCAGGCCCTGCTGGAGCTGTCCCTGCTGCTGGCCGAAGACGACATCAACCTGCAGGCCGCCGCCACGCTGATCGAAGGCGACATGGCGCTGGCCGCCGCGGTGATGAAGGCCGTGAACTCGTCGCTCTACGGCCTGCGCGGCCGCGTGGACAGCGCGCACCAGGCCATCACCTACCTGGGCATGCGCGAAGTGGCCGCCATCACCTTCGAAATGGGCCTGCGCGCCGCCTTCCCGCCCACGCCGGAACTGGAACCGATCTGGAAGCGCGCCGCCTGGCGCGGCCTGCTGATGGGGCGCCTGGCGCAGCGCCTGTCGCTGGACGCCTGGGCCGCGCACTCCGCGGGCCTGTTCGAAGAGTGCGGCAAGGCCGTGCTGTACCGCCACGCGCCCGACCACTACCGCGCCATGCTGCGCGCGGCGGTGGACGACGTGGCGCTGGTGCAGCTGGAAGTCGCCGGCTTCGGCGTCAGCCATGACAAGCTGGGCGCCGCGCTGTGCGAAAGCTGGGGCCTGAACGCGGCGGCGCTGTCCAGCGTGCGCTTCCATGTCGACGCACAGGCCACGCACCAACTGCCCGCGCCGCCGGCCAAACGTGCGATCTGCGCGCTGTCGGTGCTGGCGCACACGCTGGAAACCCAGCCCGAGGCGCTGGACGAGGTGGCGCTGCACATCGCGCCGCAGGCCGATCTGGACGGCATCCTGGTACTGCGTGCACTGCGCCAGGTGCAGGAGCAGTTGCAGGCCGCACAAGCCAACGGTCGCCAGGGCTAGCCAACGGCCACCAGGCCTGACGGCGGTCGAGCCGGTCAGGCCCCACATGAATTAGGGCCATGGCCCTAGCCCCGCCTGAGGAAAGCCCTTCTGTCGGGCCTGCCCAGGCTTGGGTACCCTCCGCGCTTTGCAGCAATCGCACCGCCCGAAGAGGCAAGGGACCACCATGGCATCGATCGTTTCCGCCGACGCGCTGGCTCTGCAGCGCCTGTATCACTGGGAAAGCACCACGCCTGACGGGCTGGTGTTCACGCAGCCACTGGGCGGTGGCCAAGTCGCCACCTACACCTGGCGCCAGGTCATGGACCAGGTGCGCCGCGTGGCCGCGCACATGCAAAGCTTGGGGCTGAAGCCTGGCGATAAGGTGGCCCTGCTGGCCAAGAACACGGCGCAGTGGCTGATGGCGGACTGGGCCATCTGGGTGGCTGGTTTTGTCTCGGTGCCGCTGTACCCCACGCTGGCCGCCGGCACCATCCGCCAGATCCTGGAACACAGTGAGGCGAAGCTGCTGTTCGTGGGCAAGCTGGACGGCTGGGAAGGCATGAAGTCCGGCATCCCTGCAGGCATGCCCTGCATCAGCCTGCCCTTGGCGCCGGACGACGCGGCCAAGAACTACACCAGCTGGGACAGCATCGTCGCCAAGACCGAGCCGCTGAAAGGCAACCCGCTGCGCGATGCCGACGATCTGGGCACCATCATGTACACCAGCGGCACCACCGGCGCGCCCAAGGGTGTGATGCACAGCTTCGGCACTTTCGCCTGGGGTGTGCAGAGCGGTCTGAAGCGTGTGCCCGCCATCAACAACACCGCGCGCATGCTGAGCTACCTGCCGCTGAGCCACGTGGCCGAGCGCACGCTGGTGGAACACGGCGTGCTGGCCACGGGCATGCAGGTGTTCTTCGCCGAAAGCCTGGACACCTTCACCGCCGACCTGCAACGCGCCCGGCCCACGGTGTTCTTCAGCGTGCCGCGCCTGTGGGTGAAGTTCCAGCAGGGCATCAGCGCCAAGATGCCGCCCAAGAAGCTGGACCTGATGCTGAAGATCCCCATCCTGGGCGGCATCGTGCGCAAGAAGATCCTCACCGCGCTGGGCCTGCAGGACTGCACCTTCGCCGCCGGCGGCGCCGCACCCATGCCGCCGGACCTGCTGCGTTGGTACAACAAGCTGGGGCTGGACCTCGTGGAGGTCTACGGCATGACGGAAAACTGCGGCGTCAGCCACGCCACCCTGCCCGGCAAGCAGCGTCCCGGCACGGTCGGCCTGCCCTATGACGGCGTGCAGTGCCGCCTGGACCCGACCACCAGCGAGATCCAGATGAAGGCGCCCTGCCTGATGCTGGGCTACTACAAGGAGCCCGACCTGTCCAAGCAGGCCATGACCGACGATGGCTGGCTCAAGACCGGTGACAAGGGCGCACTGGACGCTGAGGGCAACCTCAAGATCACCGGCCGCGTGAAGGACCTGTTCAAGACCAGCAAGGGCAAGTACGTCGCGCCCGCGCCCATCGAGGACAAGCTGGTCATGCACAACGCGGTTGAAGCCTGCTGTGTCACGGGCGCCAACCTGGGCCAGCCGCTGGCTTTGGTGATGCTGAATGTCGATGCCATCAAGAAGGCCTCCACCGCCGAGGGCAAAGCCGAGCTGGAAGCCTCGCTCACGGCGCACCTCAAGACCATCAACGAAACCCTGGACCCGCACGAACAGCTGGACTGCCTGGTGGTGACGGCCGAGGCCTGGACGGTGGAGAACGACCTCATCACGCCCACCTTCAAGGTCAAGCGCAACCGCATCGAGGACCTGTTCGCGAAGAACTACGACGCCTGGGTCGGCATGCGCAAGAAGGTGATCTGGTTCAAAGCGTGAACAGGAAGGCAGCGCGGCGCCTGCCGCGTTGTCTTCCTCAGCGGCTCAAGGCAGGACCTGGATGGACGCTGCCGTGTTGCCCTGGCGCGCGGTGAATCGCACCTTGATGGCGGCCGTGTTGTTGAGCGTGTTGGTCTCCGGCAGCACCAGTTTCGGATTGATGTGCAGTTCCAGCACGTAGTCGCCGGTCTTCAGCCCATCGATCTGGATGGATTGGCCGTCCAGATAGGCGTTGTAGGTGTCGGTCCAGCCCGACGACAGGCCTTGCGTGCCGGTGCATGAGGTGTAGGTCGGCGACGGGTTGGCGCCAGGGCTGTAGGGGTCCGAGTCGATCATGCAGAAGCCCAACTTGCTTCCGGCCACCAAAGACTTGTTCTTCAGCGCCTGGGTCAGGACGGCGGCGTTGACTGGCGCGGTCACCGGCTGGCTGAGGTCACGCATCGCCACCCAGGTGTCGTAGCCGCCTGGTGTCCACAGCCGGTGGTCGGCGTAGTCGTGCAGGTGCATGTGGCCGTGGCAGGGCGAGTAGTCGTACAGCGCCGGGCAACTCTGCGGGTTGCCGATCACCAGGGCGCCCGGGCCGATATTGGGCGTGCTGGTGGTGAAGCGCAGCAGGGTCTTCCAGCCCGGCCCTGACACAAAACCCTCCTGCACGGCGCAGGACTGGGCGGTGAACTTCTCCTCCGTGACCTGGAGGTACTGCGCAAGCTTGACCGCATTGACGATGAGGTCCGGCA